>CAUJFM010000063.1 GCA_963169595.1 Bacteroidota bacterium
CGCAATACCAGTTGGGAAAAACCTCGCTCATGCCCAAGGTCGGACTGCTCGGCACGGGCCTCCTCTTTGCACCAGCGCTGGGCTTCGGCACTTCCGAAATTTCATCCTTGGCGCTGGCCGGGATCAGCCTTTCATGGAACACCTCGGGGCTGTATCGGCAGGCCAACGACCGCAAGTTGCATGAGCTGCACTTGGCGCGGATCGCCAACGAGGAGAGCAGTTTCCGTTTCGCCAACGGGCTCGACCTGCGGCGGGACGACCAGGAGGTGCGGAAGGCCCGTGCGATCCTGGCGGCCGATGAGGGGATCGTGGCGCTCCGGACAAGGATCGCGGACGCCTATCAGCTCAAGTATGATAACGGGCTGTGTGCCATGAACGACCTGATCGACGCCATGAGCGAAGTGGATGAGGCGCGCAGCGACAAGGCCCTGCACGAGATCCAATTGCTGCTGGCCATGCAGCACTATGCCACCGACAATGGGAACTAGACGCCAACAACCCACCATGAAGTACACCACACTCACCTGCCTCACCGGTTTGCTGCTTTTCACGGCTTGTGAAAAGAACAAGGACCGGAGCGATGCGTCGGGCACCTTCGAGGCCACGGAAACGATCGTCTCCGCCGAGGTGAACGGGAAGGTCATGGCCTTCACCGCCGATGAAGGTGACCAGGTGAAGGCCGGACAAGTGCTGGGCTACATCGACAGCACGCAACTGTACCTCCAAAAACTCCAGTTGCAACAGAACCGCAGGGCGGTGCTTGCCGGCCAGCCGAACGTCGCCACCCAGCTCGAGGCGCTGGAGAAGGAATTGGACCATGCACTCAGCGACAGGGGGCGTGTAGCGAACCTGGTGAAGGGGGATGTGGCATCGAAGAAACAACTTGACGACGCCGATACGCGCATCGCGGTACTGCGCGCACGGATCGCCGCACAACGCAACGAACTGGGCACGCGGAACACCGCGCTCTACGAACAGGGAAGAACGATCGAGGTGCAGCTCCGTTCCGTGGAGGACCAGCTCGGCAAATGCCGGATCGGAAGCCCATTGGACGGCACCGTGCTGACCACCTACGTGAATCCGAATGAAATGACCGCGGCAGGCCGTCCGTTGTTCAAGGTGGCCGACCTGGGGACGATGCGCCTCAAGGCCTACCTCACCGGCGACCAGTTCGACAACGTGAAGCTCGGCCAGGCCGTGCGGGTGCTGGTGGACAGCGGCGATGGTGGCACCAAGGAGTATCCGGGCGAGGTGGAATGGATCAGCGACCGCGCGGAGTTCACGCCCAAGACGATCCAAACACGGGACGAGCGGAGCAACCTCGTCCATGCCATCAAGGTGCGCGTGAAGAACGATGGCCTGATCAAGATCGGCATGTACGGCGAGGTGATCCTCGGCACGGCAACGGCGCAGGCCGCAACGGAATGAACAGCTTCGCCATCGAGGCCAAGGGCTTGTCCAAATGGTACGGCAAGGAGAAGACCTTGGCCGTGGACCGCATTTCGCTGGAGGTGGGGCGGGGCGAGCTCTTCGGCCTCATCGGCCCCGACGGCGCGGGCAAGACGAGCATCTTCCGCATGCTCACCACGCTGCTGTTGCCGGACGCGGGCAGCGCGCAGGTCGGCGGCATGGACGTGGTGAAGGACTACCAACGGATCCGCAACAGCGTGGGCTACATGCCGGGGCGCTTCTCCCTCTACCAGGACCTGAGCGTGGAAGAGAACCTGAGCTTTTTCGCCACGGTGTTCAACACCAGCATCGCGGAGAACCACCACCTGATCGAGGACATCTACGTGCAGATCGAACCCTTCAAGAAGCGCTTGGCCGGCCAGCTTTCCGGCGGCATGAAGCAGAAGCTCGCCCTGTGCTGCGCACTGATCCACAAGCCGGAGGTGCTCTTCCTCGATGAGCCCACCACCGGCGTGGACCCCGTGTCGCGCAAGGAGTTCTGGGAGATGCTCGCACGGCTCAAGGCGCGCGGGATCACCATCCTCGTGGCCACGCCCTACATGGATGAGGCCGCGCTGTGCGAACGGATCGCGCTGATCATGGAGGGCCGCATCCTGCAGGTGGACACGCCTGCCGCCATCCGTGCCGCCTATCCGGACCGGCTCTACGCGGTGAAGGCCGGAACCATGTCGGCGAACATCCGCGCCATGTACTCTCTCAAAGGCGTGATCCGCTGCTACGGGTCAGGGGAGTTCGCGCATGCGGCCGTGGCGGCTTCGGGTGCGATCGATGAAGCCGTGATCAAAGCACACCTCATCGCCCAAGGACACAGCGATCCCGTGGTGCGGCCGGTGTTACCGACGATCGAGGACGTGTTCATCAAGTGTACCCTGGACCGGATATCATGAGCACTGAGGAAGCAATGTGGAGCGGCGTGATGCATGAGTTTGAGGTTTGGGCGTGCCCCCTCGCAAATGCCTCGGGGTCGCGCTTTCCGCTGCAAGTCCGCACTCGTCGTTCCTCCTCGCTTGCGGGCTTTCCGCTGCGATCGCTCACGCGTAATGCAGGGCTCCGGTTTCGCAAGCGCATTGTTTGCACAAGAATGGTCACGTCGCTGCGAACTAGCGTTGTTAATAACTAAGTCTGTCGAGTTGGTGTTTACCAAAACGGTTAACCATTATAATAGGCGCACAGAGCCTGACAAGAATCTTGACATGAAGCGTAAGAAACCGGAAACGATGCTCGGCGATATTGTTCGCAAGACGCGCACAGACATGGGGATCTCATTGTTGGCGTTGAGCACCAAGGTCGGCGTCTCCAAGGGCTACATGTCGCGGCTGGAAAATGGAACTGCCAAGCCTTCGGATGGCATGCTTGGGCGGATCTCCAGATCGCTGAATATCGAACTTGCTCATTTGGAGGTCTTGAGCGGGAAGCTGCCGCGACAAGTCCGCGAACGAGTCTATGCTGAGCCTGGATTGGCCTCAACCATATTGCGCGAGCCGGAGGTGAGCTATGTGCCTTCACCAATTACAGAGGAGCCGAGGACCGAAGCCGTGCAGAGAAGATCTCCGTTGTATGAATTGTACCACACGGATTGTCTCTCTTGGATGCGCGAACGTCAGGTGAACAGCATTCACGCGATCGTAACCGACCCGCCCTATGGCCTGAAGGAGTTCGCTGAAGAAGAGAAGTCCAAGCTCAGGAACG
>CAUJFM010000064.1 GCA_963169595.1 Bacteroidota bacterium
TGCCGCTCTTCATCTTCGACACGGACATCCTCGACAAGCTGGAGGACAAGGCCGACCGGCGGGTGGACTTCATCCACCGCGCCCTGAGCAGCTTGCAGGCGGAACTCGTGAAGCGCGGCTCCACCCTGCTGGTGGAACACGGGCGCCCCCTCGATGTCTGGAAGCGGCTGCTGGCGCAATACGAGATCGCGGCGGTCACCACCAACCACGACCATGAACCGTATGCCATCGCGCGGGATACCGCCGTGGGCGAGCTGCTGGCCGCGCACGGTGTGCCCTTCTGCACGTTCAAGGACATCAGCATCTTCGAGCGCGGCGAGGTGGTGAAGGATGATGGCGGGCCGTACACCGTGTACACCCCCTACATGCGCAAATGGCGGGCGCAGTTCACGCCCGAGATGGCCGCGCCCCACCGCAGCGAGGACCGGTTGGACCGACTGTGGAAGAGCGATCCGCTCCCTCCGCCCAGCTTGGAGGCCATCGGGTTCAAACCGACAGACCTGCAGGCCCCGCCTGCCACCTTGACGGATGAACTGCTCCGCAACTATGACCGCACGCGCGACATCCCGTCCGTGATCGGGACCAGCCGGATGAGCACGCACCTGCGCTTCGGCACGGTGAGCGTGCGCGAACTGGTGCGTCGCAGCTTCGCGACCAGCCCGAAGTACCTGAACGAGCTCATCTGGCGGGAGTTCTTCATGCAGATACTCTGGCATTTCCCGCACCCGGAGCGGGCCTTCAAGCCTGCGTATGACCAGATCGCGTGGCGTGCCGACGAGGCCGGGTTCAAGGCCTGGTGTGCGGGACGAACGGGTTATCCTTTGGTGGACGCCGGCATGCGCGAATTGAATGCTACCGGCCTGATGCACAACCGGGTGCGCATGGTGGTGGCCAGTTTCCTCACCAAACACCTCCTCATCGACTGGCGCTGGGGGGAGGCCTACTTCGCGGCCAAACTGCTCGACTTTGAGCTGAGCAGCAACAACGGAGGCTGGCAATGGGCCTCAGGCTCAGGCTGTGACGCAGCTCCCTACTTCCGCGTGTTCAACCCCACCCTGCAACTCCAGCGCTTCGACCCCCAGTTAAAATATGTAAAGTATTGGGTGCCAGAGTATGGATCGGCAAACTATGTGCAGCCGTTGGTCGTTCATGAGATGGCCCGCAAACGAGCCTTGGAGACCTACAAGTCCGGTCTCGAAGGGAACCGGGCCACGGCACAACGTCAAACCGATCTATTCACATAGCCATGCCACGCAAGAAAAAACAGGTCATCCTCACCCAACCGGTGAAAGAGGGCATCAAGCAGATCAAGGTCCGTCTGGATGCCAGGACCATCATCACGGTGGCCAGCCAGAAGGCACTTGAGTTCTGGCGCCAGCGTTATCCCAAGCTGGAGGTCATCGGCTGAGCCCATGGCCCTGCACGTCCTCGAACAGGAACAGGTGCTGCCGATCAGCTTGGAGGAGGCTTGGAGCTTCTTCAGTTCGCCGCGCAACCTGGCCCGGATCACCCCGCCCGACATGGGTTTCGTGATCCACGAACCGTTCGATGACTCCCCCGCACATGCCGGGCAGCGGATCACCTACACGGTGCGGCCGCTGTTCGGCATTCCGCTGAAATGGGTCACCCTCATCGCCCTGGCCGAAGGTCCTCATCGCTTTGTGGACAGCCAGATCAAAGGCCCCTACAAGCGCTGGTGGCACCTGCACACCTTTGAGGCGGTGGAGGGCGGCGTGCGGATGCGCGACCGGGTGGAATATGAACTGCCGCTGGGTCCTTTGGGCGAACTGGCGCATGTTATGTTCGTGAGGAAGCGCCTGCAACAGATCTTCGCGCACCGCCGGGAGACCCTGCAGCGCCTATTTCCCGGCCCGGCGCGAACCATTTGAAGGACGAGTCTGTTCCTCGGACATGAGCATCTGGGCCATCATCGGCATCGTATCGGCCACCGCACTGATCATGGAATTCGTGGCCTGGGCCACCCACAAGTACGTCATGCACGGCTTCCTGTGGGTGCTGCATGCGGACCACCACAAGAAGGACCACTACGGCTTCCTGGAGCGCAACGATACCTTCTTCCTGATCTTCGCCATCCCCTCCATGCTCCTGTTCATCGTGGGCGGCGTGAAGGGGCTGCACACCCCCTACCTGTGGATCGGCCTCGGCATCCTGGTGTATGGGCTGCTGTACTTCTTCGTGCACGAGGTGTTCATCCACCAGCGCATCAAGTGGCTGCGCAACACGAACAACGCCTACTTCCTGGCGATCCGCCGGGCGCACAAGGTGCACCACAAGCACCTGGGCAAGGAGCACGGTGAGTGCTTCGGCATGCTGATCGTGCCGATGAAGTACTACCGCGAGGCCAAGCGGATCCTGGCGCAGCAGCGGGCATCCGCGCCGCGCACCGCCTGATCTAAAGTCACTTCAGTTCGTCCTTGATCACTCGGGAACCTCCCCGGGGGCACACTCCTGTACCGTGGTATTGACCTCGGGCAGGTCGGGGCTGATGTAGGGAATGCCCAGGTCCAGGCCCCGCAGGATGAACAGGACGCCCATCGCGGCATAGGCCACCGGGGTGAACTTGCGCAACGTGGCGCGCAGGCCCGGCGCCAGATACGTGCTGCCTACTTTCAATGTGACGAGCGCCGGCCAGGTGCCCAAGCCGAAGACGAGCATGAAGCCGGCCCCTGACATCCAGCCATCCTGGGACATGGCGCCGGCCAGGGCGAGATAGACCATGCCACAGGGCAGCAGTCCATTGATCATCCCCGTGACCAGAAGTCCCTCGGGCGACGTGCGGTGGAGTTGGCGTGCGAACACCCCTTGCAGGCGCATGGCCAGGCGGGCCGGGCCTTGGGCCACCGGGATGCGTGCGAGCAGGCCCGGGAGGAACAGGCTGGCCAGGATGAGGATGCCGAGCGCGATGGAGACCGTGCGTTGAACGCCGGCCATGTGCAGCCCACGTCCGAACAGGCCCGCCGCAGCACCGAGCGTCATGTAGGTGAGGAGGCGTCCTCCGTTGAGGAGGAACGCGCTACCCAGGCGGGCGGCCATGTGGCCTTTGGGCGAAGGCACCGCCAGGGCCAGCGGTCCGCACATGCCCAGGCAATGCGCGCTGCTGAGCAGTCCCAGCACAAAGGCCGTTACGGCCCATGAGCTCATTGGAAGTACAGCCGTTCCTTGGTGAGGTAGGTGGTGCCGTCCGCCGACCAATCCAGCACGGCATTGTACGCGCCCTTGAGGCGGCCGCCGAGGTCGATGGTGGCCACGCCGCTCGTATCGGGGGTCACCGGAAAGCGCGCATCGGCACGTGCATCCGAGGGGCGCTGCAGGTAGAGCTCACCGGTAACGGCCTTGCCCCGCACGGTCTGCGGCCATTCGATCTGCAAGGTGCTCCCGTTCAACACCAACTGCACCTGGCCTTCCAATGCGGCGGCCCGGTTCAGCTTGTCGATCTGTTCCTGGTAACGCAGTTCCTGGGCGTAATAATCCTCGGCCACCAGCTCCTCCTGGTTGAACGCGGCGCGGTACATGAAGGAGGCCATCAGCAGCACAAAGACCGTCATGACGAGAAAAATGGCCTTACCCCAGGTGAACTTCATGATGCTGTCTTGATCGGCCCCACAAAGGTAGTGCCCACCGTTTCGATGAGCTGGTCACCGGAGTACACCCCGATCTCCAGCTTGGTCTTGGTGCCCTTGATCTCCGCGGGATCGAGCACGATGAACAGGGCACCCTGACCCAGCGCGGCCTTCTCCAGGAAGACCTCCTTGCCCACCAGGCGGACCTCGCCCTTGATGCCGATGAGCTCGAAGCGCAGGGGCATATCGCGCGAGGTCTTGTTCACCACCTTGTAGTTGTACAGGTTGCTGATGCGGCCATCCTCCTGCGTCTGGAAGAGCATGCCCGGGGTGCGCAGCACGGTGGCCTCCACATCGCTGCGCATCACGATGAGCGTGATGATCACGCCCACCAGTACCGTCAGCACGCCGGTGTAGGCCTTCATGCGGGTGGTGAAGCGCCAGGGCTGCTTGTCGGCGATCTCCGCCTCACTCGCGAAACGGATCAGGCCCTTGGGCAGGTCCACACTGGCCATCATGTGGTTGCAGGCATCGATGCAGGCCGTGCAGTTCACACATTCCAGTTGCGTTCCGTTGCGGATGTCGATGCCCGTGGGGCACACGTGCACACAGGCCTTGCAATCGATGCAATCGCCCTTGCCGGCCGCCTTGCGGTCCTCCCCCTTCCTGATCTTGGCACGACCCTCGCCGCGCACGTGATCATAGGCCACCACCAGGCTGTGGCGGTCCAGCAGCACACCTTGCAGGCGGCCGTAGGGGCACACCGTGGTGCACACCTGTTCGCGCATGAAGGCGAAGACCCCGTAGAACACAAGGGAGAAACCCACCATGGCGATGAAGCCACCGAGATGCTCCGTGGGTGGCGAGGTGATGATGTCGACCAGCGCATCGCTGCCCACGATGTAGGCAAGGAAGGTGTTGCCGATGAGGAAGGCGATCAGGAAGAAGATGAAATGCTTCAGGCCCTTCTTCCACAGTTTGACCGGCCCCCAAGGCTCCTTGTTCAAGGCCTGCTGCTGCTTCCAGTCGCCCTCGATCCAATACTCGATGCGGCGATAGACCAGTTCCATGAAGATGGTCTGCGGACAGACCCAGCCGCAGAAGAGCCGTCCGAAGGCGACGGTGAACAGCGCGATGAAGATGACCCCGCTGATGAACGCCAGAACGAAGAGGTGGATGTCCTGCGGCCAGAACGTCTGGCCGAGGATCACGAAGCGACGCCCCAGCAGGTCGATCTGGAGCAGTGGATCACCGCCGATGCGGATGAACGGGCCCAGGAAGAGGAGGACGAGCAGCGAATAGCCGACCACTTGTCGGCGGTTGAACCAGGCACCGGCCGGCTTCTTCGGATAGATCCAGATGCGCTTGCCGCTCTTGTCCACCGTCGCGATCGAGTCGCGAAAGCTCTCGTCGCGCGCACCGTTGGCACTGTTGTTATCCATGCTCATTGGGCCACGGCCACCGCCGTGGTATCAGGCGCTGCGGCCGTTGAGTCGGCCGGGGCGGCACCCTCCTCCTTCCACAGATCACCCTGCGGCGCCTTGGCGTTGGCGGGGTTCGTGCCCTGCAGGGACATGATGTAGCTGGCCACCTGTTGGATCTCCACCGGTTTCAGGTCCTTCTTCCAGCTCTGCATGCCCTTCTCCTGCACGCCGTACTTGATGGTGCTGAACACATGCTTGATGCTGCCACCGTGCAGCCAGTAGGCGTCCGTCAGGTTCGGACCCACGGCGTTGCCTTCGCCGTTCTCGCCATGGCAGGCCTTGCAATAGGTCTGGAACGTGTTCTTGCCGGCCGCCAGAGCGGAAGCATCCGTCATGGCCACCACCGTGTTCTCATCAACCGCAGCGGCTGACTTGGCGAGATAGGCCTCCACTTCGGCCTTGGCTTCGGCCATCTCCTGCTCATACTCATCGGCCTGGTGCAGCCAGGTACCGCTGATGTGCACATTGAAGATGTAGACCACGCTCCAGATGATGGTGCCGTAGAACAACCACAGCCACCACGGCGGAAGCACATTGTCCAGCTCACGGATGCCATCGTACTCGTGGTGCATGAGGATATCCTCCTCCTTCTCCACTTTCACGGTGCGGGTGAGCCTGTTCAGCACGGTATCGGCGAACGAGGTCTCCTCGGCGGCCTTGGTCTCGGCCTCGGGACCGCCCAGCACACGCACCATGCCGCGGATCACCGTCAGCTGGGCCACGATGATGACGAAAAGGATGATGTTCGCGCTGATGAGCCAGTAGAGCAGGGTCTGCGTGGTGACCATGGCCACGGCAGGCGTTGCCGCCTGGGCATCCAGAGTGGAACCGGCCAGCAGCAGGGCCAGCACACCGGCCGCGCGGCGACCCTTGAGGAAGTCGGCCCACACCGTGCCCGTACCGCCCAGGGTCTTCATGATGCCCGAGAGGGTGAGGATGATCACCACCTGGAGCACGGCCATGGCCAGCAGGATGTAGTTGGTCTCCATGCCCGGGTTCTCCAGCAGGCCCGGTGATGAAGTGGCCGCTGCCGCCGCATCCTGGGCCAGCAAGGGGGCCGACCAGAAGGAACCGATGATCAGCAGTGCAAGGGGAAGGAAGTTCCGTAGACGCATGGTGGTTCAGGTGTGCGTTCAGGCGTTGTCGTTGTCAGAGAGCGGCAGCTGCTCCATGTGCTCGATGCGGCTGCGTTCGGTGGTGAGGATGTACCACGAGGCCACGATGAAGATGCCGAGGAAGAGCACGAAGGCCGCCACGGGATAGATGCCGATGTCGTGGATCGACGTCATATGATGCTTGATGAACTTCAGCATGGCCGGCGATCATTGGGCCTGCACCACCTGGGTGTCGGGCTGCTTCTTGATGTCCGTTCCCAGGCGCTGGAGGTAGGCGATGAGCGCGATGATGTCCAGATCGGGGTTGGCCTCGATGCCATCCTTCTTCAGCCTGGCCACGATCTCCTGGGCCTGGGCCTCCAGATCGGCCACCGCTTTCTGGTCGTAGCCCTCCTCGTAGGGAACGCCCAGCTTCTGCATGGCGCGGATCTTCGCCGGGATCACCTCCTTGTCGATGGTGTTCTCGTACATGTGCGGGTAGGCGGGCATCAGCGAACCGGCGCTCATGCTGGTGGGGTCGAACATGTGGTAGTAGTGCCAGCTATCGGGATACTTGCCGCCCTCGCGGTGCAGGTCCGGACCGGTGCGCTTGCTGCCCCACTGGAAGGGATGGTCGTAGATGAACTCGCCCGCCTTGCTGTACTCGCCATAACGTTCGGTCTCACTACGGAACGGACGCACCATCTGCGAGTGACAGGTGTAACAGCCCTCCATGATGTAGATGTCGCGGCCGTGCAGCTCCAGCGGCGTATAGGGCTTCACCTGGGCGATGGTGGGCACGTTGCTCTTGATCAGGAAGGTGGGCACGATCTCGATGATGCCGCCGATCGCCACCAGGATCAGGCTCAACACGAGCATCATGATGGGACGGCGCTCGATGACGCGGTGCCAGTAGCCGCCGCTCTCACCCGCATAGTTCTTCTCCAGCGCCGGTGCTTCAGCATCCTCATTGGCGATGAGCTTGCCGCTGGCGATGGTCTTCCACACGTTGTACACCATGAGCAGCGCACCGACCAGGAACAGGGTGCCACCCAGTCCACGCAGCCAGTAGGCGTACTTGATCTGCAGCACGGTGTCCAGGAAGTTCTTGTACACCAGGTAGCCGTCCGGAGTGAACTGCTTCCACATCAGGCTCTGGGTGAACCCGGCGAAATAGAGCGGGATGGCGTAGAAGATGATGCCCAGCGTGCCGATCCAGAAGTGGGCGTTGGCCAGGCCCTTGCTGTAGAGCTTCGTGCCCCACATGCGCGGCACCAGCCAGTAGATCATACCGAAGGTGAGGAAGCCGTTCCAGCCCAGACCGCCGACGTGCACGTGGGCGATGGTCCAGTCCGTGAAGTGGCTGATGCTGTTGAGGAACTTGGTGCTCAGCAGCGGGCCCTCCAGCGTGGACATGCCGTAGGCCGTGATGGCCACCACCATGAACTTGAGCACCGGCTCGTCACGCACACGGTCCCAGGCACCACGCAGGGTGAGCAGACCGTTGAGCATACCGCCCCAGCTGGGTGCGATGAGCATGATGCTGAACACGGTGCCGAGGCTCTGGGCCCAGTCGGGCAGTGAGCTGTACAGCAGGTGGTGCGGGCCAGCCCAGATGTAGATGAAGATGAGCGCCCAGAAGTGGATGATCGAGAGCTTGTAGCTGTAAACCGGGCGATTGGCCGCCTTCGGCATGAAGTAGTACATCAGGCCCAGGTAGGGCGTGGTGAGGAAGAAGGCCACCGCGTTGTGGCCATACCACCACTGCACCAGGGCATCCTGCACACCGGCGTACCAGCTGTAGCTCTTGAACAGCGTCACCGGCATGGCCATCGAGTTCACGATGTGCAGCATGGCAACCGTGACCCAGGTGGCGATGTAGAACCACACGGCCACGTAGAGGTGGCGTTCGCGGCGCTTGAGGATGGTGCCGAACATGTTGATGCCGAAGACCACCCACACCAGCGTGATGGCGACATCGATGGGCCACTCCAGCTCAGCATACTCCTTGCTGGTGGTGATGCCCAGGGGCAGGGTGATGGCGGCGGCCACGATGATCAACTGCCAGCCCCAGAAATGGAGCCAGCTCAGCCCATCGCTGAACATGCGGGCCTTGAGCAGCCGCTGCAGGCTGTAGTAGATGCCGGCGAACATGCCGTTGCCCACGAAGGCGAAGATGATCGCGTTGGTGTGCAGGGGGCGAAGGCGGCCGAAGGTGAGCCACTCATGCACGTTCCAACTGGGGATCACCAGCTGGAAGGCGACCGTCAGGCCGACGAGCATGCCTACGATGCCAAAAACGATCGTGGCCATCAGGAAGGCCTTGACGATCTTGTTGTCGTACTGGAAACGTTCGATCATCGCGTCAAGCGTTGGGGTTCGTGGACGTGTTACGGGAGGCGTCGTTGTTGTTCTTCTTGGGAGCGTTGTCGCTCAGGATGCGGACGGCCGGGGAACGATCATCATCGAACTGCCCACTGCGCACCGCCCAGGTGAAGGCCGCCAGGAAGAGCAGGGCCACCACGGTGCTGGCAGTGATCAGGAGGAAGATGACATTCATGTGACGTTCCGGTTCGCGGGCCAAATGTGCGCGGGGGTACCAACCCGGCAACTGATCGTTCTCAGTGCATCACCTGATGTTCGTCAGGTTACGGTCCGAACCCCAGGCACGGTGCGCCATCCAGGTGGTGGCCAGGGTGACAAAGCCGACCACGGTGACCGAGCTCAGGGGCATGAGGATCGCCGCAATGAGCGGCGTCAGCTTGCCGGCCACCGCGAAGGAGACCCCCGTGATGTTGTACATGAGCGACAGACCGAGGCTGGCGATGACGACCTTCCGGGCCTGCCGGGTGAGCCGCACGGCCTTGGGCAGGTAGCCGAGGCTCCGCGCATCCAGGATGGCATCGCTGGCGGGGGTCAGCGCCGCGCTGGTCTCGCTCACCGTCATGCCCACATCGCTCTGGGCCAGGGCGCCGGCATCGTTCAGGCCGTCCCCCACCATCATCACGCGATGGCCGGCCTGCTGCAGCTTCACCACATAGGCCGATTTGTCCGTGGGGGTGCAGGACGTGCGCATGGTGGCCCCGTTGAACGCGTCGGCCACCTCGGCATCCACGTTGGCATCGCCGGTGAGAAGGTGGGTGCTCGTGAGCTCGGCCATGCCCTGCACAGCCGCCGTCATGCCCGATCGGGCCCGCTTGCGCACCGCGAAGAACCCGCGATGCACCCCGCCGATCGCCACATGCACCTGGGCCTCTCCCGGCTCCAGTACAGCCCGCTGCCCCTGTGTGAAGGCGGCCGAACCGATGCGGACACACAGGCCGCGTACGGTGCCTTCGATGCCCTGCCCGGCTTCCTCGCGCACCTCGATGGCGTCGCTTACCGGTGCCTTGAGGCCATTGTAGAGCACGGCGCTCAGCGGGTGGGCACTGTTGCGGGCGAGGGAGCGCACACGCTGCTCCTCATCGGGCGTCAGGGACGTTCCCACGAACCGCCATTCATAAGCCTCGCGGGCGGTTAGCGTACCGGTCTTGTCGAAGATCACGGCGTCCACATGCGCCAGGCGCTCCACCACCTCCGCATCCCGCAGGA
>CAUJFM010000065.1 GCA_963169595.1 Bacteroidota bacterium
CGCTGGTCCACGCCGCGCTTCCGCTTCGATCAGCTGATGAACCTGGGTTGGAAACGCCTCATCCCGCTGGGCGTGATCAACATCCTGATCACCGGCGGGGTCTATTTCGCGCTCCATGGCTGAGTCAAGGAACACCCTCGCCCCGCTCACCAGCCGCGCCAAGCAGGTCAGCAACAAGCGCATGACGCTTGTGGAGCGCCTCTACCTGCCGGGCATGATCGGCGGCATGCTGATCACCCTCCGGCACTTCTTCCGGGTGAAGCGCCCCACCATCAAGTATCCCGAGCAGAAACGCCCGATATCGGCCATCTACCGCGGGCAGCACGTGCTGAAGCGGGACGACCAGGGCCGCGAACGGTGCACGGCGTGCGGCCTGTGCGCGGTGGCCTGCCCCGCCGAGGCCATCACCATGGTGGCCGCCGAACGCAAGCCGGGTGAGGAGAAGCTCTACCGCGAGGAGAAGTACGCCGCGGTGTACGAGATCGACATGCTGCGGTGCATCTACTGTTGGGATTGCGAGGAGGCCTGCCCCAAGGAGGCCATCTTCCTCACGGACCGCATCGTCCAGGCCGACTACCTGCGTAAGCCCTTCGTGTTCGGCAAGGACGAGCTTGTGGAACCCATGGACCCCGCCAAGCGCGTGGACGTGAGCCGCCGGCAGACCGCCGATGTGCTGCAGTTCAAGCAGGTGAAGAAACACGCCCACAACCGGTGACCGAGGCATGAAGGAGCTTTTCTACATCATCGCCGCGATCAGCGTCATCAGTGCCGTGCTGGTGGTGAGCGCGCGCAGCCCCATCAACAGCGTGATCGCCCTGGTGGTCTGCTTCCTGAGCATCGCCGGGCACTACGTGCTGCTGAACGCCCAGTTCCTGGCCATGGTGCACGTGATCGTGTACACCGGGGCCATCATGGTGCTGTTCCTCAACATCATCATGTACATGAACCTCAACAAGGCATCGGAGCCGCGCAAGGCGCTGCTGACCCGGGTGTCCGCCGTGGTGGCCGGAGGCATCCTCTTCCTCACCCTGCTGGGCGCCATCGGCCAGGGTCTCACGGCGCCGCCGGCCAACGAGTTCGATGGCAGCATCGGCCTGGTGCGTTCGGTGGGCACGGTGCTCTTCACCGATTTCCTGCTGCCCTTTGAGGTGAGCAGCGTGCTCTTCCTGAGCGCCATGGTGGGCGTGGTGATGCTCGCGAAGAAGGACAAGGTCACCAAGGAGGTCGCCACGGCCGATCTGAGCCCGGCGGAAATGGAACGACGTTCATGACCATGGGAGCCGACATCATCACCGCCATCCGCGTCGTCCCCCTGGAGCACTATGTGGTGCTCTCCCTGCTGCTGTTCTGCATCGGGGTGGCCGGCGTCATCTTCCGCCGCAATACCATCATCATCCTGATGTGCCTGGAGATGATGCTCAACAGCGTGAACCTGCTCCTCGCCGCCTTCAGCGCGCACCACAGCGACCCGCGCGGACAGGTGTTCGTCTTCTTCATCATGCTCGTGGCGGCCGCCGAGGTCACCGTGGGCCTCTCCATCCTGGTGATGATGAAGCGCAACGTGGATAGTGTGGACGTGAACCAGTTGAACCGCCTGAAAGGATGACGAACGACCTGCTTGCGGGTATGGTGCCCGCCCTGCCGCTGGCCGGCGCGGTGATCATCGCCTCGTTGCGGCGCCGGTTGGGTGCGAACGCGGCGGGGATGCTCGCCACCGGCCTGATGGCGGCGGCCTTTGTGCTCAGTGTGGTGCTCTTCATGGGCTTCGACAGCCACGCCGGCGGCCGCACCGTGAAGGTCCTGGACTGGATCGCCATCACCGGCATGGACATCCCGCTGGCCCTGCGGATCGATGCGCTTTCGCTGACCATGATGCTCATCGTCACGGGCATCGGTTCGCTGATCCACCTGTACTCCATCGGCTACATGCACGAGGATGCCCGGGCGGCCACCTTCTTCGCGCAGCTCAACCTCTTCAGCTTCGCCATGCTGCTGCTGGTGATGGGCAGCAACTTCCTCGTCACCTTCATCGGCTGGGAGGGCGTGGGCCTGTGCAGCTACCTACTGATCGGCTTCTGGTACACCAACCCGGAGTACAATTACGCCGCACGCAAGGCCTTCGTGATGAACCGCATCGGCGACGTGGGCATGGTGCTGGCCATGGTGCTGCTGTTCCAACGCTTCGGCACGCTGGAGTATGATGCCATCATGGATAAGGCGCCCCTGCTGCCCGCCAGCGACTGGGCCCTGCTGGCCGCGACCCTGCTGCTTTTCTTGGGCGCCACCGGTAAAAGCGCGCAGATCCCGCTCTTCACCTGGCTGCCCGATGCCATGGCCGGCCCCACGCCGGTGAGCGCACTGATCCACGCCGCCACCATGGTCACCGCCGGCATTTTCCTGGTGGTGCGCAGCTCGGTGCTCTTCGAACTGGTGCCCTACGCGCAGGACGTGGTCCTTTGGATCGGTACTGCCACGGCGATCCTGGCCGCGAGCATCGGCCTCTTCCAGAACGACATCAAGAAGGTGCTGGCCTATTCCACGGTGAGCCAGCTGGGCTACATGTTCGCGGCGCTCGGCATGGGGGCCTACAGTGCGGCCATGTTCCACGTCACCACCCATGCCTTCTTCAAGGCCCTGCTCTTCCTGGGCGCGGGCAGCGTGATCCACGCCCTCGGCGGGGAGCAGGACATCCGGAAGATGGGCGGACTGAAGGGCCAGATCAAGATCACGTACATCACCTTCCTCATCGGCACGCTCGCCATCAGCGGCCTGCCCCTGATGAGCGGCTTCTTCAGCAAGGACCTCATCCTGGCCCATGCCTTCCAGCATAACCTGGCGGTGTTCGTCATCCTGCTCTTCGGCGCGCTGCTCACCACCTTCTACATGTTCCGCCTCCTCTTCCTGGTCTTCTTCGGGAAGTACCGCGGCACGGCTCATCCGCATGAAAGCCCACTGACCATGACGGTGCCCCTGATGGTGCTGGCCGTGCTCAGCGTGGTGGGTGGCCTGCTGAACGTGCCCCACCTCTTCGGCGGGCACGAGGCCATGAAGCACTTCCTGGCCACGGCGGCCGACGGCATCAACAGCGAGCACCTCGAGCTGAGCGCCG
>CAUJFM010000066.1 GCA_963169595.1 Bacteroidota bacterium
CGAACTGGCGGAGAAGCGCCTCAGTGCCGATGTGGTGAACTTCAGCAGCAGTGGCAGCAGTGTGAGCAAGGGTGAGACCTTGGTGGATACGGTGAACAACATCCTGGCCATGAAGGTGGACATGGTGGTGATGCGCCATCCCGACCCCGGTGCCGCGTTGTTCCTGAGCCGCCATGTGGACGCCCGCATCGTGAACGCCGGTGATGGCACGCACGAACATCCCACGCAGGCCCTGCTCGATGCCTACAGCATCCGCGAGAAGCTGGGGCGGGTGAAAGGGGTGAAGGTGCTCATCGTGGGGGACATTCTCCACAGCCGCGTGGCCTTGAGCAACATCTTCTGCCTGCAGAAACTGGGTGCCGAAGTAATGCTGTGCGGCCCCACCACCCTGATGCCCCGGTACATCACCAGCCTCGGTGTGCGTGTGGAGCACGACCTGGACAAGGCCCTGCGCTGGTGCGACGTGGCCAACATGCTGCGCATCCAGTTGGAACGGCAGGGAGGGGACGGCGTGGCCAATTTCCCCAGCCTGCGGGAGTACGCCATGCTCTATGGGCTCGACCTGGAACGATACCGCCGCATCGGCAAGGAGGTGGTGATCATGCACCCCGGGCCCATCAACCGTGGGGTGGAGGTGAGCAGCGAGGTGGCCGACCATGCCAACAGCATCATCCTGGACCAGGTGGAGAACGGGGTGGCCGTGCGCATGGCCGTGCTTTACCTCCTGGCGGCCCGGATCCCACGATGAGTTGTTGCTAACTGTCGATGGATGGCCGGTCGTGCACGATCGGTGCCGCTGATTATCTTTGACCGGTATCCCTACCGAACCATGAACTTCACCATCGAGGACAAAGGGCGCTACACCCTGGTGACCAGCAACGTTGACAAGCTGGACACCACCTGCGCGCCCGAGCTGAAGAGCGAGCTGGTGTATCTGAACAAGACCGGCGTGCGGAACGTGATCATCGACGTGTCCCGCACGCGGTACTGCGACTCGTCGGGCCTCAGCGCGCTGCTGGTCGCCAACCGGCTGTGCAAGAGCGTGAACGGCTCGCTCGTGGTATGCGGTTTGCAGGAACCCGTTCAGAAACTGGTGCAGATCTCGCAGCTCGAGTCCGTGCTGTCGATCACGCCCAGTATGAATGAAGCGGTCGACCTCCTGTACATGGAGGAGATCGAGAAGGACATCAACAAAGAACCCTGATCGCATGCTGCGAACCCTACTCTCTTCGATCGCTGTTGTGGGAGCTGTTGCCGCCATGGCGCAGCCCTGCACGCCCGACCCGCTGTATGCTGACAGTCTGTTCGGTGTATGGCCGGACACCACGGAGAATTTTGCACCGGGGATCATCGGAGTACCCTACCAGCAGGTCCTGAACCTCAAAGTGCCGCAGGATGCAGGCACCATCGACCCGCAGTTCGCAGGCGTGGTGCTGGATTCGGTGGCGTTCAACGGAGTGGATGGACTGCCTCCCGGTCTTTCCATTGCGTGCGCTTCCCAAACCCCCGCTACGTGTTCCTTCATCACTGGACAGCTGGGCTGCGGGGTGATCCAAGGCATTCCCACCCAAGTGGGCACCTATGAGCTCACGCTGAACGTGACCGCCTATAGCACGCTGGGCATCTTCGTGCTGCCCATCCCGTATTCCTTCTCGGGCTACCGCATCGTTGTTGCCGAGGATGTCACGTCCATCGTGGAAACGGCGACCACCGGGCTGGGGCAGGTGCGGAACGTGCCCAACCCGTTCAACAGCCGCACCAACATCGAGTTCCAACTGGCCAAGGCGGGCACCGTGAAGGTGCGCGTGTTCAACCTGGTGGGCGAGGAGCTGTGGGTGACCCAGGTGCAGGGAAAGGCGGGCATGAACCGCGTGCCCTTCGAAAGCGGGTCCCTCCAGGAAGGTGTCTATCTCTACAAGGTGGAGAGCGGCAAGGAGAACTTCACCGGGCGCATGGCGTTGTACCGTTGATGACCACGGTACGTTCATCGAACCTGAACGAAGGCCTCCGCTCGCGGGGGCCTTCTTCGTCCCTGCCATGACGCTGCGCCGCTTCGAGGTCACCACCCTGGGCACCGGGGCCGCCCTGCCGGCACGGGGACGCTTCCCCACGGCCCAGCTCGTGAACGTGCACGAAGGGCTGTACCTGGTGGATTGTGGCGAGGGCACCCAGGAGCGGCTTCGTGAGCAAGGCATCAACTTCCTGCGCATCGGTCGCATCCTCATCAGTCACCTACATGGCGATCACTACCTGGGCCTGATGGGGCTGATCAGCTCCATGCATCTGATGGGGCGCACCACGCCCTTGCATGTGCATGGCCCGGCACCGCTCAAGGAGATCATCGATGTGCAATTACGCGCGTCGAGCACCTGGCTGCGCTATCCCCTCCACGTGCACGTGACGGCGCCCGAGAGCGGACGTGTGGTGTTCGCCGATGAGCGCGTTACGGTGACCGCCCTGGCCCTGAAGCACCGCATTGTCTGCACCGGGTTCGTGTTCACGGAATCGCCTGCGCTCCGTTCCCTGCGGCGCGAGACCCTGCCCCTGATCCCACACTTCAAGCGGCAGGCGGTGAAGCAGGGCGAGGACCTGGTGCTTCCGGACGGCACCCGCTACCCGAACATCGATCTGACCCTGGACCCGCCCCCCCAGCGCCGCTACGCCTATTGCTCGGATACGGCCTACGAGCCCGCCCTCGCGCCGTTCATTCAGGGGGTGGAGCTGCTCTACCACGAGGCCACCTTCACGGAGCAGCTGCGCGCCCGGGCCACCGAGACCATGCACAGCACGGCCGCACAGGCCGCCCGGCTGGCTCTGGAGGCCAGTGTTGGTCGACTGCTGCTCGGTCACTTCAGTTCGCGGTACAAGAGCGCCGATGAGCTCCTCGCCGAGGCCCTGCCCATTTTTCCGAATACCTTGCTCAGCACCGAGGGAGCGACCTATCTGGTGGATCAACGATCGATCGTGTAGATCGGTGTTTGGTGAGTGGGGGCAATAGGGCTAGTTTTGCGTCCTATTTAGAAGCATTCTAAAGAAGTCATGCGCATCAGGACCCTCCTTGCCGACAACAGCGAATTGACCCTGCTGGGGTTGCGGACCCTGTTCGCCAATGTGCCGAGGATCGAGGTGGTGGGAGAGGCCTATGATGCCATCCAACTCCAGGCCCTGTTGATCCGGGAGAAGCCGGATGTGGTGCTGATGGACCACACGGCCGAGGGCTTCGGGGCGAAGGCGATACGCGAAGGGTTGAAGCGTGTGAAGCGCACCCGCTTCGTGAGCATCACGCCCGATCCCTCGCCCATGGCCCTGATGAGCGCCATCCGCGCCGGGGTGACGAGCTACATCAAGAAGGACTGCGGCACGGACGAGATCATCGATGCCGTGCTGGACACCGCCGACGGCCAGAAGTTCTTCTGCGGCAAGATCCTGGAGACCCTGCGGAAGGCCTCCTTCGATGTGGACCAGTTCCTCGCCGAGCCGCTGACCTGTGCGCCCGTGACCTTGAGCGACCGCGAGTGCGAGGTGATCGCCCTGATCGCCGAAGGGCTGTCGTACACGCGCATCGCCGAGCGCCTGCACCTCAGCGCCCACACGGTGACCACCCATCGCCGCAACATCATGCAGAAGCTGGGGGTGAACAGCACCGCGGCCGTGGTGATGTATGCCGTGAAGAACGGCCTGGTGACCCCCAACAAGTTCCTCTTCAACGCCAACCAGGCGTAACCAGGGCCATACCTTGCGGCATGCGTCCGCTGCGGGTGATCGGTGAGGTGGGGGCCAGTTCCTCGCGTTGGGCGGTGGTCCGGCACGAGGGCGCTGAGTTGTTCCCGCACAAAGGGGAAGCGTTGCCGGGCTTCAATCCCCTCAATGGCGATGCGGTCCTGTTCGCAGAGGGACTTCGGAACCATTTGCTGGAGCGCGCACCGGATGCCCTGGAAGCTCCCGAGGTGCTGGTGTATGGCGCCGGATGTGGCAGCCCCGAGCGCAGGGTACGCATGGCCTCGACCATCGCCGGAGTGTGGCCCCAGGCGGCTGTGCATGTGGATACGGACCTGATGGGCGCGGCGAGCGGTCTTCTCGGGCGGGGACAGGGTCTGGTGCTGATCCTGGGCACCGGCATGAACGCGGGGCACTACGACGGGCACCAGTTGTACCGTCCGATGCCCTCGCTGGGCTGGATCCTGGGGGATGAAGGCAGTGGTGCTGACATCGGCCGGACCTTGCTCCAGGACGCCTTCTATCGGCGGATGCCGGTGGACATCGGGGAGCAGCTCTTCGGTCCGGAAGGCCCGGACCTGGATGTCGTACTGGCGGAGGTCCATCGCTCACCTTTCCCGGCCCGTGCACTGGCCGCCCGCACCGCCGGTCTCGTGCCGTTGTTGGATGAGCCCTACGTCCGTGACCTGTTACGGTCGCGCTTCCATGCCTTGGCAGAACTGTTGGTGACCTTCTTCTCCTTGGAACAGCGCAGCGAAGTGTCCGCCACGGGATCGGTGGCCTGGGGCTTCCGCGAGATCCTGTCCGAATGCCTGCTGGACCGCGGGATGACGCTTACTGGCGTGGAACGTGATCCGCTTCCCGGGCTGGTGCGTTTCCATGGGCCAGTACCGGAGCCTGGTAGGGGACCATCAGGCTCCTGAACCGTTCCATCGCCTGTACGTTCTCGGCCGTGCCAATGCTGCGCAGCACACGTTGCCGTTCCAATGCGGTGAGGTGCCAGTTCAGGGAGATCTGTTCCTGTGCGCCGTGCCTCAGCTGCATGTCCACCACATGGATGGGGAACGGATGTCCGGCACTGGCCGAGCGTAGCATCAGGTCGTAGTCCTGGTCCTGTGCCCGCACGAAGTTGTCGTAGACGCTGCCCACCGGGTCGATCACGCGGTCGATGAGGGAGGCGCTACTGGGACGCACCTCCAGTTCCTTCTGGGTGTCGCGCATCTGCAGGATCACTACGCCGCTCGTGTTCTCGGCGATCCACGCGCTGTAGGTGTGCAGGAAGGACAGCGTGATCCGGTACCCATAGTTGTCGCGGACCCCGGCATCCATCACCCGCATCGGCGGTTCGCTGGGCAGCGTCACCACCGGGGTGATGTAGGGGAAGGTGGCGTTCATCCGCAGCGCGGTGGTCAGGTGCAGGTCCGCGGCCCCCTGGTCGGCGAACAGGCGTTGGAACTCAATGGCCTCGGGCTGACTGGGGATCTGCATCTCCGCATCGGGCGTGATGCAGGTGAGGAAGGACATGGGTTGCGAGGCGATCACCATCCGCCGGCCGTCGTTCAGGGAGGTGGGCGCCATCACCAGGAAGGGGATGCGTGCCTCGCGTTCGGCCTCGGCCAGGTCCCCGATGCGCACGTCGCGGAACACCTGGTGCGTGTTGGCGTTCAGCTGCTGCTCGAAGATGGTGCCCCGGTCCAGCGTGTATTCCAGCGGCCCGTCCTGCACCTTCCGGTAGCGGACGAAGAGGTCGTTGGTGACGAAGCTGAAGCCGAGCGGGTTCAGCATGTCGGTGGCCAGTTCGCGCAAGCGCTCGGGTGAGGACGCGTCCACGGAGTCGCTCTGCAGCAGGTGCAACTGGCGGAAGTAGGCGGCCCCGATCAACCCGCCGGAGGACCCGGTGACCAGCACAGCACGGTCCATCAGGCCTCCTCCGATGAGGCTGTCGGCCACCTGCAGGCAGCGATAGGTCCACAGCAGGGCCCGCAGGCCGCCGCCACTGGTGTTCACGATGAGCAGGGGCGGCTTCCCACCCACGGCGGCGAGGGAGTCGTTCCGCTTGCGCCAGATCTCCAGGGTCGGCAGCAGGCGCTCGGCATCGGCGCGGGCGGTGGCGGTGTCGTTGGCCCAGGCGGCAATGGTACTGCGGTCGTAGGAGGCCGGTGGCACGGTGTAGTCCAGCCCGTAGGCGCGCGAGTCGTAGAGGAAGCGGTCCGTGTGATGGCTCAGCCAGTTCAGGCCCACGATGGAGGCGATGATCAGGGTGGCGGTCCACCCCTGCAGCCAGCTGAACAAGGCGCTGATGATCATCAACAGCATGGTGAACAGCAGGAAGGCGCTGGCACCGGCGGGGATGAAGAAGAGCCCCACGTCGCTGAAGGCCCCCAGCGCGATGAAGCTCACCACGAGGATCACCTCGAAGATGGACCCGTTGATGTGGTTCTGCCAGAGCACATCGCGCAGCAGTTCCTGGTCGTAATGGTCGCTGCGCCGCGCGAGCATGATGCGCAGGCGTGGCGTGAGGTAAGCCTCCACGCGCCACTTCTCGCTGCGCTGCTGGCGGCGCAGCCACCGGATGGCACGCTTGCGTTCAGTGCGGCCCCGAGGCGGGTGCGTGTGCTGAGGGCCGATGATGTCCACCAGGGGCTCATCCGGCCGGTAGTCGTCCGGTTCACGCCCCAACAGCTTCGTGATGTCCGTGTTGGTGCGGGTGAAGTAGAGCAGGGCGATGGAAAGGAAGAGGCCGATGCCAGCGAGGAAACCGGCCAGGTTCAGGACCACCTGTCCTGCAGGGACCAGTTCGTTGGTGTACTGGAAGCGCGCGGAGCACCAGAGGTAGGAGAGGATGAACACCACGGGGATCACCGCGTTGTTCACGTTGAACTTCAGGAAGGGCCGCGCGATGGTGAGGATGAACGGGAAGCGGTACCCGTGCATCGTGTAGGTGTACAGGTTGAAGGCCGTGATGAAGCCGCCCACGGCGAAGCCCAGGATGGCATAGGACAGGGCATTGACCGCGCCGAAGTACTCCGGATAGAGGAAGAGGTTGGGTACGCCGTACTTCACCCCCAGACTCTGGGTGATGTACCCGAAGAGCAGCAACCAGAAGAGGAGGAGCAGGTGGTTCTTCTTCAGATGCAGCACCAGCAGCTGGATCGGGAAGAAGTACATCACCCGCCGCGACCACAGTTTGAAGGTGAGCCTGGCGGTCATGGGAAGCGTCGCTCCCCAATGATACGTCCCGGGCGGCCATCGTGTTGTGACGAAGGCCGTAATGTGTGGGCGGACCTACAATTTCGCGAGGGTCAGGGCCATCACTTCGGCCTCCAGGGCCTCGGCCCGGGCCTTCAGTTCATCGGCCTGCTTCATCACATCCGCCTTGAACGCTTCATCCTCCAACCCGGCGCAGTTGATCTTCACGTTGAGGTAGCCCCCGAGGGCCCCGGTGCGTGCGCATAGGGCACCCACGCCGGCATCGCTCACGCTGGCGGGGAGGCCCTGCTCGGCCATGGCCTTCATCAGCGTCATGCTCTCCACGCACACCTGCATGGTGCGCAGCGGGGTCAGGATGGCGCCCTTGGTGGCCTCGGTGATGGCGGCCTTGCGTGCGGCCTTCTCCGCGTCGGTGCCCTTGGGCATGCTGAAGCAGGCCAGGATCCGGTCGTAGGCCCGGGTGTCCTCGTCCACCAGATAGAGCAACTCGTTCCGGAGCTTATCGCCGACCACGGCCCACTGGCTGAACGACTCCCATCGGTCGTCCCAGCCGCGCTTGTGGGCGCTGAGGTTGGCCACCATGGTGCCAAGGGAAACGCCCAAGGCCCCCACATAGGCCGCCACGCTGCCGCCGCCGGGTGCCGGGCTCTCGCCGGCGGTCTCCTCGCTGAACCGCTTCAGGTCCATGCGCACGAGGCGTTCGCTGCCGGGCTCTTCCAGCATGTACTCGATCACCTTCTTCTGCGGGTCGAAGGGCCCCAGGTCATCAAGCCCCAGGCTCTTCACCGCGATCTTGATCTTCTCGCGCTCGGGGATGCCCAGGCTCCGCTCCTGGCGGCGCAGGTAGAAATCGGCGGCGTCCAGCAGGGCCTGCTTGGGAATGAGGCCCACCAGTTCGCTGCCGGTCACCCGGATGCCGCGTGCCTCGGCGGCCCTGCACGCCTCATCGAACGCTACATGCACAGGCGTGACGGTGATGTCCGTGAGGTTGAGGGAGAGCTGGGCGATGCCATATTCCTCGATGTACCAGCCGATGCCCTTCACGGACTTCAACTTGCCGGGCACCTGCACCTCGCTGCCATCGGCCTGCTTCACCTTGCGGCCTGCCTCGCGAATGTCGAAGGCGATGGCGTTGGCGCGGCGGGTGCTGGTGGTGTTGAGGTTCACGTTGTAGGCCACCAGGAAGTTGCGCGCACCGATGGCGACGGCACCGCTGCGGGCCACGCTCTCGGTGAAGGCGGCGGGTCCGAAGTCGGGTTTCCAGGCGGCGTCGGTCAGCTTCTTGGGCAGGCCCTCGTACTCGCCGCTGCGGTTATTGGCCAGGTTGCGGCGCTTCTCCTCGCTGGCGGCGAACTCATACAGGTACACGGGAATGCCGAGCTCCTTGCCCACGCGTTCGCCGAGCTGCTTCGCATAGGCCGCGCATTCCTCCATGCTCACCCCACTGATAGGCACCAAGGGGCACACGTCGGTGGCGCCGAAGCGCGGATGCTCGCCCTTGTGCTGCCGCATGTCGATGAGCTCCTGCGCCTTCTTCACCAGACGGAAGGCAGCCTCGCACACCTGTTCGGGCTCGCCCACGAAGGTGATCACCGTTCGGTTGGTGGCCTTGCCGGGGTCCACATCGAGCAACCGTACACCCTCCACGGTCTCCACCACGGCGGCGATGGCATCGATCTTGGCACGGTCGCGTCCCTCGCTGATGTTGGGGACGCATTCGATCAGGCGACGTTGCATGGGTTCTGTTTGGGGCGGCTAAGGTAGCGCCACCCATCAGACCCCATCCGCGCTCAGTTCAGCAGCACGCTGGCGAGGTTGTTCAGCACATGCAGGAGGATGGGCACCCAGATGGAGCCCGTGCGGGCCCTGGCGTAGCCGAGCACCACGCCCAAGGGAAGGATGAGCATCATCACCAGCACCTCGTACTGCAGGTGCATGATGGTGAAGACCCCTGCGGTGATGGCCACGGAGGCATGTTCATCCACGATATGCCGCACTGTGCCGAACAACAGGCCACGCAGCAGGAACTCCTCGAAGAGCGGAGCCATGATGCCCACGCCGATCACCAGCAGGGTCCTGTTGGTGGTGCTGCCGAGCACCTTCTCCATGAAATCGGTCTGGAAGGCGGGCACCGAGCGCATCAGCACCTCGAGGGCGGCCGCCAGGAGCAGAAAGATCCCGAACCACACCAGGAAGCGCCGGACATTGGGCAATCCGAGGCCCAGGAAGTCGCCGGCCTTCGACCGCTTCCACAGGAACACGGTGAGGAGGATGAGGCCCAGACCGATCAGGCCGCTCCAGAGCGCCTCACGGGCCACCAGGTCGCCGTTCAACAGGTAGCGCTCCAAGGAGGCCTGGAACGCATCATCCTGGAGCAGGGAGAGGGAGAAGCCCTTGCCGGCATAGGCCGGGTCGATGGCCGCCACGCCGGTGACGAGCACCGCGAACTGGGCCAGCATGAAGGCCATGAGGATGATCGCGAAGAGCGCAATGCCCATGGCGAACTCCAACTGCGGAGGACGCGCGGGGTCAGGCAAGGGCCGCTCCGGCACGGACGACTGTTCCATCAATGAGCACGGTGTCGATGTGATCGCTGCCGAAGGCGTAAGGCAGGTAGGCCAGCGAAGGTACGGGGCGGGTGATGATGAGGCTGGCGCGCTTGCCCACCGTGAGGCTGCCCAGCTCGGTCTCCAGCTGCATGGCCGCCGCGCTGTTCAGGGTCATGGCGTTCACGGCCTCCTCGGGGAGCATGCGCAGTTGGATGCAGGCCAGGGAGAACACCAGGTTCATGTTGCCGCTGGGCGTGCTGCCGGGGTTGTGGTCCGTGGCCAGCGCCACCGGCAGCCCACGGTCGATCAGGGCGCGTGCCGGTGCGTAGGGGATACGCAAGAAGAAGGAGCAGGAAGGCAGCAGTGTAGGCATCGGCCCGAACGCCGGGCCATTGGGGGGCGCACCGGTAGCGTCGACCCACTGGGTCGTCCTATCCTGTGCCATGCCAAATGCTGCCACCAGTGCGTCAATGTCAGCAGCCTCCATCACCTCCAGATGGTCCACGCTGATGGCCTTGTGCTTCACGGCCGCCTGGATGCCACCGATGCTGGTGAACTGGTTCACGTGCACCTTCCCCGGAAGCCTGTGCCGTGCGCCGGCCTCGAGCACCGCATCCATCTCGGCCACGGTGAAGTAGTTGGTCTCACAGAACACGTCCACGAAATCGGCCAGGCCTTCCGCAGCGACCTGGGGAATGAGCGTGTCCGTGATGAGACGGATGTAAGCCGCGCGGTCGTTGGCGAACTCAGGCGGCAGGGCGTGCGCGGCGAGCAGGGTGGTGCGCACCTGTAGGGGCAGGGTGCCCTTCAGGCGTCGGGCGACGCGCAGCATCTTCAGCTCGCTTTCCGCAGAAAGACCGTAACCGCTCTTGATCTCCACGGCCACGGTACCCTGCCGCATCATCTCCTCCAAGCGTGTGCGGGCCTGGTCGTACAGGTCATCCTCGGATAGGTCGCGGAGCTTGCGGGCACTGTTGAGGATGCCACCACCCCGGGCCGCGATGTCCTGGTAGCTCAGGCCCTTGATCTTGTCCACGAACTCCTCCTCGCGCGGGGCGGCGAAGACGGTGTGCGTGTGTGGATCGCACCAGCCGGGCAGCACCAGGCGTCCGCGGGCGTCGATCACCGTGAGGTCGGGGCCGTGCTCCACACCAGGCAGGGTGTCCATGGAGCCCATCGCGGTGATGATCCCGTTCTCGGCCAACAGCCATCCGTTCTCGATGCGGGGCAGGTCCGCCATGGCCGCACCACGGACGGGACCGGTCCCCTGGGCATGGGTGCCCAACAGGGCTTTGGCGTGCGTGATCAGTAGGCGGGACATCGAAGCAGGACTGGTACCAATGTTCTGGCGGGACAAAGAAAGCAAGGCCGTGATGAAGGCCCGGCCGCACGCTTCACCATTTCACCACACGCTGCATGGAACGTCCCGTGGTGGTGCGCACCAGCAGCAGATACTGGCCGGTCGGCAGGCCGGAGAGGTCCAGCATGCGGCCATCTCCAGTGCGCTGCAGCACCATCCTTCCCGTCAGGTCGTGCACCTGCACGTCCAGCACCGTGGATCCCTCGGGCAGCGCCAGGTCGATCGGACCGGTGGTGGGGTTGGGGAAGGCCGTGCCGAACCTGATCGAAGGTGCATCGTCGGCATCCGTGACGATGTCCGCGAAGCGCAGGTTCAGCACCGGGGCGAACTCCGGGTCGCTCGCATCGTGGAAGGTGACCACGCCATCTGCCGCACCGGGAACGGACAGGATGAACTGAGTGTCCTCGGTCTGCTGCACGTAGGGCAGCAGGTTTGCCGGGAGGTCGATGCGGATCCAATGACCATTCCCGGCAGTGGATCCGAAGCGGCACGCGGTCGCGCTGGCGTCGGGCACGTCCGTGATGTCGGCGGCCTCCACGACGAAGTCCCCACCAAAGCCTCCGCTCTTCACCTTCACCTCCACCGTGCCCCCGATCGGGTTGTTGCCGGTGAGCGCTGTGCGCCGAAGGAAGATGGAGGCGCCACCCACCAGTGCGCCGGTCATGGTGCTGGTGGGGAAGGTGAGCACCAGACCATGTTGTTCCGTGCCCATCGCGCCCAGTTGGAGCGCAGGGCTCACCGTTCCCGCAGTGGTGACGGTGCCATCGAACGTGCCGGAGCTCAGCAGGTACTGGTCGTCCATGAGGTACTTGTGGTAGAAGCGGCGTGCGTGGTGGTCGACCATGTCGCGGTAGCCGCCGGCCGAGAGGTGGAAGCAATCCCGTGTGAGGCCGTAGTTGCGCATGGACGACTTGGGGGATGGGTAGTCCACATAGCCGAGGGGCAGCGGTGCCTCCAAGGCCGGATAGCTCCCTCCCGGCGCCACGCCCAGCGGATCGGCCTGTCCGAAGGTGTGCTGCATCAGGCCTGTGGCGTTCACGAAGCTCACCCGGTCCATGGTGTCGGCATAGGCCTCCATCAGGCCGCTGAAGTCGTTCAGGATGGCGTTGAGCTGCGCGAAGCTGGGGAAGCCCATGTCCTGCCAGGTGCCGTAGAAGGGGTGGATGGTCTGGAGCGGGGCGATGTCCTCGATCACCTCTTCGAAGTTGGGGTACATGTAGCCGCTCCACAGCACCTGCACATCGGGTCGCACGCCCAGGATGAAGGTGATCACCTGGTGCAGGCGCTGGAACACGGCCTGCTTCAAGGAATCGGTCTGCGCGGTGGTGAAGCCCACGTTCCAGTCACCGAGCACATCATTGCCGCCGATGCTGAGGTGCACCACGGAGATGTCCGGATCGTTGAGCAACTGGTCGGTGATCTCGGCCTGCTTGTCCATCCCCAGGAAGTCATCCGTTTCGGCGCCGTTCTCGGCCAGGGTCAGGTTGGTGTAGTACCGGTAGCCGGAATGTCCCCATTTCGCGAGCACCTCATTGATGGTCTGGTCCACGCCCATGAAGAAAGCCCAACTATCACCGACCAGGAGCACCTTGTTCCGTGTGGGTTCGGTGCATTGGGCTTGGCCATGCAAGGCAAGTAACAGGCCGAAGGAAAGGAGTAGGGAGCGTGGCATGTGGGGGAGGTTAGGGACGGTCAAACTAACCGATCCCCCGAGTAACGCCAAGCCTCAACCCACCACCAGCAGCTTCGCCGCCTCCAACCGGAAACGGACCTCATGGCCCACCTCCACGGGCTCGCCGTCCAGGTGCGCCAAGGTGCCACCCTGCTTCACCGTGGCCGCGGTGGCCGGCACGTTCATCAGGTACGGATTGCGGTCCGCCCGGTGCGTGTAGATGTCGTAGAACGCCTTGAACAGCTTCAGGAACGGAGGCTTCCGGACCACGCGCAGTTCGGCCAGGCCATCATCCGGCCGACTGCCCGGACTGATGTCGGCGCCGTTCCCGAACTCCCGCGTGTTGCAGAACACCAGCATCAGCACCTGCTCGTTCACCACGGTGCCGTTCAACCGGATCTCCACCGGCATGGCGGGTGACCTTAGGATGTCCTGCACGATGATGCGGGCATACGTGAACATGCCACGCGTGCTGCTCTTGTCGAACTTGTGCGCCACCCGTGCATCGAAGCCGATGCCCGCGGTCCCCAGAAAGAACTGGTCGTTCAGGTAGCACACGTCCATGGGCCGCGCTTGGCCGGTGAGCGCGTGCCGCAGTGCGGCCGCGGGTTCCAAGGGCAGACCGATGGAACGCGCATAGCCGTTGCCGCTGCCCATCGCCACGATGCCCAGCGGGACCTGCGTGTCCAACAAGCCCTGCGCGATGGCGTTGTTGGTGCCATCGCCGCCCACGCTGATCACCCGGTCATAGCCCTGCTCCACAGCCTCGCGGGCCAGCCGGGTGCCGTGGCCCGGGCCTTCGATCTCGCGCAGGTCCAGGGTCCAGCCTAGTTCCTGGCCCACCATCCCGGCGAACGCTTTGATCCGGGGCGCTTGTCGCTTGCCCGATCGCGGGTTGTAGATGACCATCGCCCTCATGGCCGGGAGGGTCTGAGGGTGAGGTCACCGCGCAACAGACGGCCATTGAACTGCTGGATCGCGGCCTTGAGGCGACGTTCCATGTCCGCAGCCTCGAGGTTGTCGATCTGGCCATTGGCACCCAAGGGCGTGATGTCAAGGACATCCTCTCCGTTGAACCGCAATTGCTGGTGCTCGCTGGTGATGCTGTACAGTCCGTTGTTGGACCAGATGGCATAGGGCGGCACCGAGCGGTCCAGCGCATCGTGGCCGAAGGCGAAGAAGGGCTTGCGGTGGCCGATGAGGCGCAACACGGTGGGCAGGATGTCGATGTGCTGCACGATGCGGTCATCCTTGCCGGGAGGCAGGAAGCCCGGCGCCACAAAGGCGAGCGGCACCCAGTAGTCGATGGGCTTGTTGCCCTGCTGGCCGCTGCGCTCCAGGTCGGCAGTATGGTCGGCGGTGATCACGAAGAGCGTGTTGGCGAACCAGGGCATGGTGCGTGCGGTGGCGAAGAACTGCCGCAGCGCGTCATCCGTGTAGCGCAGGGTGGGGTGGATGGCCTGTGTGCCCCCCCCGAAGCGCGCCGCCTCCGCGGGCGGGAGGTGGTAGGGATGGTGACTGCTCAGGGTGAAGACCGTGCTGAGGAAGGGCTGCTCCTCCCGGCCCAATTCCTGGGCATAGAACTGAAGGAACGGCCGGTCCCGCACGCCCCAGTGGCCATCGAAATCCGCTTCGCCATTGGCGTACTCGTTCATGCCCACGTACCGCTCGAACCCGGCGCTTCGGGCAAAGCCATCGAAGCCCATGGTCCCGTTGCGGCCTCCGTGGTAGAAGCTGGTGCGGTAGCCCTCACCGCCCAGAATGCCGGCCAGGGAGCTGAAGGGCAGCGAGGCGTAGGAGGAGGTGATGAATGCCTCGTCCATCCACTGCGGCATGCCGGCCAGGATCGCTGGGATGCCATCGATGCTCCGGCGGCCATTGGCGTACGCGTTGGTGAAGTACAGCCCCTGGCCCATCAGCGAATCGAGGAAGGGCATGTAGCCTTCGCCACCGGCCAGCCTGCCGCTGTACAATGCCGAGAAGCTCTCGAGCACGATCACCACCACGTTGGGGCGCTCCGGGCGGAACAAGGCGGGGCGGATGCTGTCCCGGGTCAGGGTGTCGACCGGTGCGGGGGGAGCAGGGGAGAACTGATGCACCACCGGCCACAACGCATCGGCCTCGTCCTGGGTCATGTACTGTCGTTCCACCAAGGTGGGCTTGCCCAAGGTCATCAGGATGGTGAAGGGCGTGTTGAGCACCACGGGCATGTAGCTGCCGCCCCCATAGCGCGCGGCATCCAAGGGCTGAAGGGGGATGAGCTGGGTGCCGCCGCGGGAGGCCAGGGCGAGCAGGGCGATGGCCACCACGCGCCAGATGATCCGCCAGGACCAGGATAGCCGTTCAGCGGCATGCAGGCGCCCGATGCGCGGGTAGGTCCAGGCCAGCAGACCGAGGCCCGCCGCGTAGATGAGGGCGATGTGCCAGTAGTCCCGCAGGAAGACGGGCAACAGGTTGGCGGTATCGCCCCCGGCGGTAAGGATCTGCAGGAAATCGGCCGTGGAGCGCTTCAGGCTGAAGGCGTAGTAGCCCAGGTCCACGCAGTTGAAGAACAGGGCGACCGCGTTCACCAGCATGAAAACGATGAACTGCACCCGGGCGAATGCCGGACCGGGCCGCGGGGAGATCAGCACCAGCACCACCCAGGGCAGGTGGGTCCAGGCGATGGCCGAGGCATCGAAGCGCAGTCCTCCGCTGAAGACCCCCGAGGGCGGGTCGGGGAAGAGGTCGCGGTTGTGCAGCCAGAACAAGAGGCGCAGTGCGCTGTAGACCAGGCCCACCATCCCCAGACGGAGCACGAGCACGGTGAGCGGACCGCGGAACATGGCCGCGAATTTCGGCAGGGGCGGTCCACGATGGGCCCGTTCGTGAAATGTTTGTGAACGGTGGATGAACATCGGCGCCCCCGGACCGGACCCACCACCAACATCGCCCTGCGGAGAACCTGTCCGACACCGGCCGCCCGCCGCCGATACCTTTGTCCCGCAATTCCCACCCATGTCCGTTCTGACCACCGAGGACCGCCAGGTCCGTTTCGAGCGCGGTAGCCACTCCGAAGCCTTCCTGCTGAGCACCTACGAGAAGCTCGTGTACCCCCGCATCATCGAGGAGAAGATGCTCAGCCTGCTGCGGCAGGGCAAGATCAGCAAGTGGTTCAGCGGCATCGGCCAGGAGGCCATCAGCGTGGGCGCCGCCATGGCCCTGCACGAGGAGGAGTACATCCTGCCCATGCACCGCAACCTGGGCGTGTTCACCACGCGCGGCATGCCCTTTGCCAAGCTCTTCGCGCAGTGGCAGGGCAAGGCCACCGGCTACAGCAAGGGCCGCGAGCGCAGCTTCCACTTCGGCAGCCAGGAGCACCGGGTGGTGGGCATGATCAGCCACCTGGGCCCGCAGATGGGCATCGCCGATGGCATCGCGCTGGCCCA
>CAUJFM010000067.1 GCA_963169595.1 Bacteroidota bacterium
GATCATCAGGTCGCCCACCTCGAAGTCGGGGTTCACACCACCGCACGCATTGCTCACGAAGAGGCGTTGGATGCCCAGGTACTTCATCACGCGCACCGGCATCACCACCTCGGCCATGGACCAGCCCTCGTAGTAGTGGAAACGGCCCTGCATGGCCACCACCGGCTTTCCGCCCAGCTTGCCGAACAGCAGTTTGCCTGGGTGCCCCTGCACGGTGCTCACCGGGAACTCGGGGATCGAGGCATAGGGGATGGCGTGCTCCACCTCGATCTCCTTGCCCAGGCCGCTGAGCCCGGTGCCCAGGATGATCCCGGTCTCCGGGGTGAAGCCTTCGGTGATGTCCTTGAGGTGTTCAGCGATGCGCTGGATGCGTTCCAACATGGTGGCGTATCAGGTCTGCGAAGCGTTCCGGTTCGTTCAGGATCTCGGTCCGCATGCCGATCACGGCAAGAGGCAGGCCTTCCAGCGGGCCGCCGGCGATCAGGGGGCGGAGCCGGGCGGCGTCCTTTTCCGTGGTGACCAGCGTTCTCGGACCGGCTGCGAAGCTACCAAAAAGGCCTGCCAGCCGTTCCAGGTCGGACCGGGTGAACGCATGGTGGTCGGGAAAGGCAACATGTTCCACCTTTCCGAACAAGGACCGCACATGCATCACGAAGGGTGCCGGCTGGGCGATGCCGGTGACCACCAGCGCGGCAGCGCCCTGCCCTTGTGGGCCGTCGAAGGGTAGGCCGTTGATCCTGCGGAGCTGTTCATACACGATGCCTGCGAAGAACAGCTCCTGGCCGGGACTTAGGTGGAGGCGCTTCCGCCATACCGCCTGCTCCTCCGCCGTGGGCCGTTCCACGCATTTGGTCACCACCACGGCCTGCGCGCATCGGGCGCGTGAGCGCAGGTCGCGCAGGGTGCCGGCCGGCACGAGGGCATCGTCACAGTAGGGCCGCTGGGCCGTGGTGAGCAGGATGTTCAGACCCGCATCCAGCGGGCGGTGCTGCAGGGCATCGTCCAGCACCACGGCCTTCACCCCGGGCACCTGCGCCTGGATCACGCCGATGGCCTTCACGCGGTCGGCACCCACGAACACCCGCACTTGGGGGAAGCGGTGCTTCACCTGCAGGGGCTCGTCGCCGCTTTGGGCCGCGGTATGGTGTGCCTGCACCTCATGGATGTCGGTGCCTTGCCGGCCGTAGCCCCGGCTCAAGGTGGCCAGGGGGGAGGTCTCGCCCAAGGTGCGCAGGACCAGTTCCAGCATGGGCGTTTTGCCCGTGCCGCCCAAGGCCAGGTTGCCAATGGCGATGGTGGGGACCGATGGCCGCACGCGCTTCAGGATACCCGTGTCGTAGAGGGCGTGCCTGACCAGCAGCACCACGCCGTACAGCACGGTGAAGGGCCAGAAGAGCATCCTTCGCAGCAGCATCGCGTACTTTGCCGGAACCATATTCCGCCGAAAGATGCGCATCAAAGAGGTCATCAACGCCCTGGAGGCCTGGGCACCGCGTTCCCTGCAGGAGGATTACGACAACTGCGGCCTTCAGGTGGGCGATCCGGGAACGGAAGTGAGCGCTGCGATGGTCTGCCTGGACTGCACGGAGCAGGTGGTGGAGGAAGCGGCGCGCATGGGATGCGGCCTCATCATCAGCCACCACCCGGTCATCTTCAGGGGGCTCAAGAGCCTGGCGGGCGGTGGGCCTGTGGAGCGTACGGTGCTGTCCGCCATCCGGCATGGCATCGCGCTCTACGCCATCCACACCAACTTGGACAACGTGATCGACGGGGTGAACGGGGAGATCGCCGCACGCCTGGGCCTCACCGGAGTGCAGGTGCTGGACCCCAAGCCGGCCCAGCTGCGCAAGCTGGTGGTCTACGTGCCCATGGACCATGCCGATGCGGTGCGGAACGCCCTGTTCAGCGCGGGGGCGGGGCACATCGGGAACTACGACGAATGCAGTTTCACGGTGGGGGGGATGGGTACGTTCCGGCCCGGCCCGGGTTCCTCACCCTTCCTGGGTGAGCAGGGCACGCGGGAGAGCATCGCCGAGTTCCGCTTGGAGTTCATCTACTCCACGCCACAGGAGCGGACCATCCTGGCGGCCATGCGCGCCGCACATCCCTACGAGGAGGTGGCCTATGACCTGTTGCCGCTCGCCAATACCGATCCGCGGGTCGGCAGTGGGTTGGTCGGGGAGTTGCCCGGACCGATGGAGGAGCAGGCCTTCCTGCAGCACCTGAAGGAGGTCTTCAGCCTTGCGGTGGTGCGGCATACCCGGCTGCTGGGACGGCCGGTGAAGCGTGTGGCATTGTGCGGAGGCTCAGGGGCTTTCCTCATCGGCAAGGCCCGGTCGGCGGGTGCGGACGCCTACCTCACGGGCGATGTGAAGTACCACGAGTTCTTCGAGGCCGATGGGCGCCTGTTGCTGGCCGATATCGGTCACTACGGCAGCGAGCAGTTCACCATGCACCTGATCCAGCGCCGGTTAAGGGAAGTTTTACCTACCTTTGCCGTCCGTTTGACGGAAACCGTCACGGATCCCATATACCATTCCTGACCATGGCGAAGAGCGACGTGAAGGCTCCGGCAGAGACCAAGACCGCAGCGGGCAAGACCGATATCACCATTGCCGAGAAGCTCGTCGAACTGTACCGCCTCCAGCACATCGACTCCCAGATCGACCGCATCCGCGTGCAGCGGGGTGAGCTGCCCCTCGAAGTGCAGGACCTGGAGGATGAGGTGGCCGGACTGGAGGTGCGCCTGAAGAAGCTGCAGGATGAACTGGGTGAGGTGGAAGGTCAGGTGAGCGACAAGCAGAACCTGATCAAGGACGCCAAGGCGCAGATCAAGAAGTACGAAGGCCAGCAGGCCAAGGTGCGCAACAACCGCGAGTACGACAGCCTGAGCAAGGAGATCGAGTTCCAGAACCTGGAGATCCAGCTGGCCGAGAAGCGCATCAAGGAGGCCAAGGCCCAGATCGATGCCAAGAAGGCCGTGGTGGATGAGAGCCAGGCCAAGCTGGAGGAGCGTCGCAAGGACCTCGATCAGAAGAAGAAGGAACTCGACGATATCGTCGCCGAGACCGAGAAGGAGGAGAAGGAGCTGCAGAAGCAGAGCGAGGCCGCTTCCAAGCACATCGAGGAGCGTCTCCTGAGCGCCTACCACCGCATCCGCAGCAACGCCCGCAACGGCCTTGGTGTGGTGGCCGTGGAGCGCGGCAGCTGCGGTGGCTGCTTCAATGCCATCCCGCCCCAGCGCCAGCTGGACATCAGCAGCCACAAGAAGATCATCGTGTGCGAGCACTGCGGACGCATCCTGGTGGATGAGTACGTGGTGGACCGCGTGAAAGGCACGGCCAACTGAGCCGCAGAACAGCATCAATGAAAAGCCCCCGGTCACCGGGGGCTTTTTTTCATGGTAGCCGGTTCAGGGCCGGAAGCTCAAGGTGAGCATGGCCCGGTAGCTCCGGCGTTCCTCGGTCACCGCTTCCACCAGTTCGGGGTCGTACTGGTAGTAGTTCCCACTGCGCGTCACCAGGTTCAGACCGAGGTCCACGCCCACGTGGTCCGTGCGGTACCCGAGCCCGCCCGCATAGGTGCGTTGAGGTTCTCCGTGGCGGACATCACCCGCCCGGTATGGGTTCCCGGCAAATCCCCAGCCCAGCCGGTAGTACCAGTTCCCGTGCCGCCATTCGGTGCCTGCCCGAACGCTGTGCACCGGCTCGAAGGAGGAGCTGATCCGGGCATTCTCCGCCGCGAAATCATACACCCCGGCATCCTCGGACCGGAGCTCCATCCGCCTGGGGTCCATGTACGTGTAGTCCACGCTCACAAGCCCATGCTTGCCGAACACGTAGGCCCCACTGAACACCATGCGCCACGGCGTGCGCACGCGATAGGAGAACAGGCCATCCGGTGATGCGGCGGAATAGGAGGTGCGGCCATTGGCATCCGGCGTGCGGAAGGTGGTGACCATCTCCGTGAAGTAGGTGTCGTTCAGGTTGAGCCAGCAGGGGCTGTGGTAGGCGGCCCCCAACCGGAACTGGTCGGTCACCCGGCCGATCACGCCCACCTTCAGGTCGATGCCGCCTCCGGTGGTGGACAGGTCCTCGGAATAGGTCAATGTGGCCAGGTCCTCGCTCTGGTCCAGGGTTGTTTCCACATGGGTGGCCACACGTTCATAGCGATGGCTGGAGATCCCCACCGCAGCACCCACATAAAGGCGGTCCAGGTAGTTGCCCGAGTAGAAGAACGCCGTGTTCGAGGAGGCCCCCCGTTCCTCATAGGTCTGCTCCATGCGCACCACATCGCCGAAGGGGATGGCACTCACAAAGGTGAAGGCCAGGCTGTCATCCAAGGGGTTGATGGCATAGGTGTTCCAGGCCAGGCCCGCGGTGAAGCCGAAGAGGGAGTCCAGGTCCCCGCCCGGCGTGCCCTCTGCCTCGTTCACGAACTGTTGAAGGATGGTGCCGGGTACACGCTCGCCCACCGCCTTGCGGTCCCATTGCATGCTGGCCTGCCGGTCAAAGGCAATGCCGTAGGTGCTGCTCCGCCAGGCGCCGTTCTGGCGTCCCGGGTTGTGTATGGCCAGCATGAAGTTGTTCACGAGCAGCTTGGCCCGGGCGTCGGTGGTCGCGTTGCCATAATGGGTGCTGCGCGCCTCGTTGATCTCCAAGGTGGGCGTGATGGACAGCTCCGTGATCCGGAACAGGCCCATGCCGGCAGGATTGATCCCGATGGCGGCCCCGTCAGCCCCCAGTGCGCCGAAGGCGTTCGCCATACCGGTGCTGCGGCCCGTACCCCCAGGCCGGATGTCGGATGCACGCAAGGCATCCTCCTCGTTCTGTGCAAGAGCGACCAACGGAAGGAGGAGCACGGCGACCATGGCGCCCCACCGCTGACGTGGACGTTCGGCAGGCCGGGGCATCACCGCGGACGGCCTGGTACGGTGGAGGGACGAACTCCGCCACCACCCGGCGAAGGCGCGGAAGGGCGGGAACCGCCCCCGCGATCGAAGCCTCCGAAGCGGCCGGGCGTGGTGCCCCGTTCAACGCCGCCGGGGCGTACCGAGGGGTCGCGCACAGGTCGTTCGGAACTGGAACTTCCGCGTGTGGTGGAGGGGCGCGTGGTACCCGGGCGGGACAAGGTGCCCGGTGCCGCGGACCGCTGATCACGCTCACGAGTGGTCACCTGCGAAGGGCGTGTGGTCACAGGACGGGCCAACCCGGCGGGGTCACGCGGGGTCAGGCCGGCCGCGCTCTTCACCGGCCGGACACCACTTCCACCCAGTCCGGGACGCGGGCCGTAGTAGGCACCCGAACCTGCGCCGATCACCATCGGGCAGTAACAGGTCATGCACGCCCCCCAGGGTCCGTAATAGGGGCCGTAGCCCATGCCCCAGCCGGCGTTCCACGGGCTGTTCCACCCCCAGGGTGAACCCCAAGGGTCCCAGCCCCACGGCGACATGCCCCATGGACGGTTCCATCCCCACGGTGAGCCCCAACCCGGTCGGCCCCACCCGGTGGACATGCCGATGCTCCACCCGTTCATGCCGCCCCACGTTCCCATTCCCCAGCCCGCATACATGTTCCAGGTCGGGTTGAACCCGAACCGGTCGTAGTTGTAGTAGTACGGGTCGTTGTAGGTCATGTCATAGTACCCGCTCGATCCCGACCGGGTCTCGGCGGCCACTTCCGGCGAGTAGTAATCATCGGCAGGGACGGAGGCCTCCGGGGTGGCTTCCGAAGGGGGAGGGGCGGTGGCCGCCACCGGTGCGTCGCCAGGCGTGTAGTAGACATCGTCGCGAACGACCACGCCTTCGCGCGTGCTGGTACAGGACGACAGCAGCGCTCCTCCCAGGACCGGTGCTGCCAGCATCATCATCCACTTCCTGCTCATGTCCGTCTTCGTTGTCGGGAGAACGCCTGAACGCCCTTCCCGGTTGTGTACTTTAGCCGCCTTTCGTCAAGGAACAAAAATAATACCACGTACAGGCCATGGCCGACATGCTTACCAAGCGCAGTGATGACTATGCCCAATGGTACAACGACCTGGTGCTGAAGGCCGACCTGGCCGAGCACAGCGATGTACGCGGCTGCATGGTGATCAAGCCCCACGGCTATGCCATCTGGGAGAAGATGCAACGGGCCCTGGACGGCATGTTCAAGGACACCGGGCACGTGAACGCCTACTTCCCCCTGTTCATCCCCAAGAGCTACCTGGCCAAGGAGGCCAGCCACGTGGAGGGCTTCGCCAAGGAGTGCGCCGTGGTGACGCACTATCGCCTGAAGAGCGACCCGGAACACGGCGTGGTGGTGGACCCCGAAGCGAAGCTGGAGGAGGAGCTCATCGTGCGCCCCACCAGTGAGACCATCATCTGGAACACTTACCGCGGCTGGATCAAGAGCTACCGCGACCTACCCCTGCTCATCAACCAATGGGCCAACGTGGTGCGATGGGAGATGCGTACGCGTCTCTTCCTCCGCACGGCCGAGTTCCTGTGGCAGGAGGGGCATACGGCACACGCCACCAAGGAGGAGGCCATCGAGGAGACCCGCCGCATGCTCGACGTGTATGCCCGCTTCGCCGAGGAGTGGCTGGCCATGCCCGTGATCAAGGGGGTGAAAACGGCCAGCGAGCGCTTCGCCGGTGCGGAGGACACCTATTGCATCGAGGCCATGATGCAGGACGGCAAGGCGCTGCAGGCGGGCACCTCGCACTTCCTGGGGCAGAACTTCGCCAAGGCCTTTGATGTGCTCTTCACCAACAAGGAGAACCGGCAGGAGCATGTTTGGGCCACCAGCTGGGGTGTGAGTACCCGCCTGATGGGCGCCCTGATCATGACCCACAGCGACGACAACGGCCTGGTGCTGCCCCCGAAGCTGGCGCCCGTGCAGGTGGTCATCGTGCCCATCGCCAAGAACGACGAACAATTGGACGCGCTCCGCACCTTCGTGAAGCCCATGGTCGACGCCCTTCGCGCCAAAGGCATCACCGTGAAGCTCGACGACGACGACAAGAAGAAGCCCGGCTGGAAGTTCGCGGAGTACGAGTTCAAAGGGTATCCGGTGCGCATCGCCGTGGGCCCGCGCGACATGGAGAACGGCACCGTGGAGGTGGCCCGCCGGGATACCTTGGAGAAGCAGGTGATGCAGGCCACGGATATCGCCGAGAAGGTGGAACACCTGCTGGAGGCCATCCAGGACAACCTCTACCAGAAGGCCCTGGCCATGCGCGAGCGTTACACCCGCGCGGTGGATACCTATGAGGAGTTCAAGGTGGCGATCGAGGAGGGCGGGTTCATCCTGGCCCATTGGGATGGCACGGCCGAGACCGAGGAACGGGTGAAGGAGGAGACCAAGGCCACCATCCGGTGCATCCCGCTGGAAGGGGACCAGACCCCGGGCACGTGCATGGTCACCGGGCGCCCCAGCCCACGCCGGGTCATTTTTGCCCGCGCCTACTGATGAGCCAGCAAGCGTCCTCCACCGATCCGCGGGAGCTGATCCTGAAGACCCTGCGCACGAAATCGTGCATGAAGCAGGACGTCTACCAGCGCACGCAGGACATGTTCGCCGAGCTGAAGGAAGTGCTGCAGGCCATTGCCATCGACCTGGAACAGCAGGTGATGGACCACGACCGTCGGCTGATGGTGGCCTTCACGGACAAGGGAGCCTCGGCATGCGAGCTCCGGGTGGCCGGTGATGTGGTGATCTTCCACATGCACACCAACGTGTTCCGGCTTGACCAGGGGCACAACCTCTGGAGGTCGAGCTACCTGGAGGAGGACGAGTTCCGCGGGTATTTCGGCGTGGTGAACGTGTACAACTTCCTCAGCGACTCCTTCAAGTTCAACCGGGAGCGTGACCTGGGCTATTTGGTGGCCCGGCTGTTCATCAACAAGGACGGCCACTTCTTCGTGCAGGGCAAGCGCCAACTGGGCTTCCTGTACAACGATCTGGCCGGCTCCGTGCTGGATCGGGAGCGTCTTACGGAAGTGCTCCGTTCGGTGATCCTCTACGTGCTGGAGTTCGACCTGCTGGCCCCGCCCTATGACCAGGTGAACCAGGTGACCGTGAGCGAGATGAACGAACTGAACGCCAACCTGAAGCTCACCACCGGCAAGCGGTTGGGCTTCCGGTTCCAGGCCGATACGGAGGATATGCTTTGAGCGATTTGCACGGATCGAAAGCGATCGTTTACATTTGCCGTCCCTTACGCGGGACCCCTCGTTGTAAGGAGTACAGTATGGCCCGTTCGTCTAGGGGTTAGGACGCGTCCCTTTCACGGATGAAACAGGGGTTCGATTCCCCTACGGGCTACACGGCACCGCCGGAACCTCAGCAATAGCGAAGGTTTCCGGCGGTTCGCCTTTTACGGGCATCGGTTTGGGCATCGGTCGGGGCTGTTTCTGCCTATACCGGGTGCCTTATCCTTGTGGAAACGACATAGACCATGATCCGCCTCCTTTATTGTGCTGTCACCCTCTTCCTCTTTTCGTGCGGCTCTCAGCCCCTCCATGAGAAATGCACCAGGGAGAACGCAGTGGATCGGGCCGTGGTCGTAACGTGGTCGGAGGCGAGCAGAGCGGGTGTGTTGCCGTCCGGATGGACAACCCAGGAATGGGGCCAGCCCTCCTATGAGGCGGTAGAGGTCAACGGTGACGTGTTCATCTTGGAGGACACCGCACGGTTCACAACGCGGTATCTCGATTCCACCGTGGCCATCCCCTTCAAGGTGACGTTGAAGTGTGCCTTTGATGGGAAGATGGAGGCTACGGAAAAGGCCCTCGGCCAACCGTCCTACACTGTGGATCTGGACCGCCTCAACCGACGCATGGAGGAACAGCGGTTGTTGGACAGCCTGCAACGCACTGACCTGAGTTTCGATTAAGGCCAACTCCTGCACAACACTATGGGATAGCCTGTGCAGGATCGGGTATCCCGCCGTTCCTCTTTTCAGGTGTAGGTGAGAGCATCGGCCGTTATCAGTCTTGCCACGGCGGATCTCACTTCAAAGTGAAGTTCGCCTTCCACGTCCCGTCTCCGACGCATAGCATTTCGCCCGTGAAATGGGTTCGGATAATAGCACCAAAGCTGTTCTGCGAATCCACATAGGCGGCTACCTGCCACTTTTTCTTATCGGTGGTCGTGATCTCCCATTCACTGAGGTCCGCGAACTCTGCGGTACTCGGACTTTTCAGCCTTTCAGAAACGAATTGCTCCGCCATGGTGATGGCATCCACCCGTGTACAGTGGTCGGTTTCGCCGCAGCCTGTGAAGGCCAACAAGGCCAACACACCAATGACAGATGCAATGAACGGTAGGCGTTGGGCCGGGTGTTGGTTAGGTGTCATGGGTTGGTCGATTTCGGGGTAATGTATGTGGCAGATCATCACCCTCCTGTAATCCACCTGATTTTCACCTTGTTTTCACGGTGTTATTCCGCCTCCAACAGGGTGTCCACTTTGCAGGGGAATGGCCGTCATTGCTGACCTTTTGGGTGCTGTGGCGTAATCGTGGATGCACCGCCCGCATACGGTCGAGGTGGACCGTTGATCGGCCGATAAATACGGCGGTACTTACCGAAGCACGGAGGTCCAGTCCAGTGGATCGGGTGCGCCCTCCCTCTTCCTCTTCGGGTGGACGAACTCCAAGGCCCGCAGGAACAATTCCGCGCCCTTCACTTGCTCATTCACCTTGTCGCTGGACATGAGGCGTTCCAGTACGTCAGCGAACCGGCCAGCGTGCTCATTCACCAGCAGCTCCCCGACCTCTTCCCAGCGACGGGTGCGCGCGTTCCTGGATCCTTTGGGGCGGCCAGGGTTGCCCTGGGTGAACTTGCCGGTGGTGGGGTCGTTGCGGGTCATGGATGCAGCGGTGTGGTGCCGGGAGGTTTACGCCCCGGCGGATGGATGAAGGGTCGTTGATCGAAGAGCAGCCCAGCACGTGCGGCCATGCGGCGAAGGGTCAGGGTGCGGTTGCTCAGTGTGTTCCGGCACCTCTTCCCCTCCTTCCCATACAGGCGTTCCGAGCAGACGCGGGAGCTGGGGTGTTGGTGCGATATGTCCCGGCCGCACACCGGGCACCTGCGGACCTCGGCCGGGGGCGCCTCGGCACGGTCAGCTACGGCACCTGTTCCTGAACCCTCGTTGGTGACTTTTGCCACCCTTATCGCAAGTGTGGCATTTGTCGCCTTTTGACCTTCGGAGGGGTGGGCTGTGGCGCGTTGTCCCCCTGTGGCATTTGTCGCCCTCGGAACCTGCTGAGTTGCGGTTGTCCCCTTGTGGCATTTGTCGCCGTTGAGCAGGCCGGACAACTTCGCCTCGATCGCCGTCCGAAGTGATGCCTTCAGGCTGTGGGGCACATGCTGTTGGTGCAGCGTGTCCAAGTCCCTACGCCTCTTCCATCGCGTGCGGTTGTCCATTGCCTGCCAGTAGGCCGGTGCCGATGCCTTGGCCAACAGTTCGCGTTGAGCGGGCCGCAGGTTGTCCGTGGGCATGTGGGGTTCAAGGATCAACAGTTCGTCGAACTTGCCCACCAGGAAGGCCCGCAGCCGGTGCCATGTGGCCGGGTCCAGCAGGTCCGCCACGGATCGCACGCCCAAGGGATGCAGGGGGCGCATTCGTGTGGCCTTCACCTCGAACCTCAGCAGCTCACCGGGCAGTTCGTGTTGGTGGGCCTTGTCGTACACCTTGAACTTGAACGCGGCGTGTGTGATCTCGATACCGTGGCCTTTGTGCATCGCTGTGGGTGCAGTGGTGCGGTGCAGAACGATGGAGCGGAGCACGTCCCGCGTGGGCATGGATGGCATGATGTTCACACCGACCTCCAACCCGGCGATGTTCAGTCCTGAAGGATGCAGCCCGAAGGCATCGCATAGCGCGGCCACGGTATCGAGGAACTGCGTGAACGTGTAGTCCTGCCAGTTGGTGCCGAGGTGGTGGACCTTGTGGAATGAGCCGCGTATCTCCCAGCAGCGCGTTGCATCGCCCGTGAAGGTCCATCCCTGCCATGTGGCGGTGAACCGTTCATGCCCGGCCTTGCCTTGGCCACGGGAGCGCCAACGGCCTGCTAACAGGTGATGCGATCGCACGCGCTGTTGGGTGCCGTCGGGTAGGCGTAGTTTTGTGCCGTCGATCATGCGGGCGACCGTGTGGGCGATACTGGATAGGCAGCGCGGGCTACTGGCCCGCGTTGTCGCATCCTGAGGTTTCGTGGGGCATCCGTAGCCATGGAATGACCTGTTGAGCGAACCGCACGCGCTCCGGGATGCTGTGTTTCTCCAGCCCGGTGAAGTAGAACACGGTGAGGCGGCGGCTGTCCGCGCTGAAGTGGAACAGCACCGTGTTGCGGCATGTGCGCCCGGCGTACACGTCCGGGTGGTCGCCCACATACCAACGTTCGATGCCAGTGGGGATCAACCCGGTGTGCAGGGTGCGCACCTTATTGCGCATGGGGCCGTGGATCATCATGCCCGCGCCTACTTCGCGGCGGCCTTGGTCACGGGTTTCCGTCACCTTCAGGTATTCGGGCAACTTGGTGAACGGGATGATCGTGGCATCCTTCAGGAACCGGCCGCTGGCCACGTCGTTCGTGTAGGTGGCCACCTTGTGCGCGGGGGCGTTCATCGCCGGTCACGTTTGGCGGTGCGCATCCGTTGCAGGCTGTCCAGCACCTCGTTGCGTTTGTACCGAACGCGGGTGCCGATGCGGTACCCGGTCACGTAGCCCCGGCGCGTGTAGTCCCGCAAGGTGGGCAAGGTGATGCCCAGCAGTTGCGCGGCCTGATCGCGGGTCAACAGTTCCTCAGCAGTTGGTGCCGTGGTCGGTGTGCGTGCGTCCAGCTCGGAGCGCACGGCCTTGGTGATCTCCCCCAGCAACTCAGGCAAGGGGATGGGTGAAAGGACGATCGGTTCGTTCATGGGGCGCTGCGTTGTTTGCAGCGCCAAAGGGATCGAAGGGGCTATGCCTGCGAAAGACCTTCCAAGTACGTACTCAGCGAACCCGCATCATTCGGGCCTGTTCGGTATAGTGAACCCCTCAACGTCTTGGGCGGGTACTGTTCCACCTTCGGGTTTAAGTTCCCGTTCAAGGGTGGTGAGGTTGACACCAAAGTGGGGCGCCATGGCCTCGGCGTACTTCTTGGCGATAATGTCACCAGCGCGATAACGTGTGGTCGTTGAGCGATGACGTGGGGCCTCGATCCAGCCCTTTTCTGCCAGTTCACGAAGCAGCCATGCCAATACCTGAACGCTACCCTTCCATTCGATGCGCGGTAGGGGTTGCGGTGCCGAGGTGGAACCTGTGCTGTCACTGGCCGTGTTCAGTATCTCCAACAGGCCATCATGCAGTTCCTTCCATGCCATCGGCTCAAACTTCCGAGGCCTTAGGAACCCTTCGGGCTGTTCCCGACTTCGCCACAATGCGCGGCCTTCCAATGCTCCGGGTATCGCCTCAATTTGTGCAGCCATCCATGCCAGCCGGTTCACCGTGGCCGGATCGTTCGGCCTGTTGCTCACGTAGGTGTGGATCGAAGGCAGCAGCGGAGCAATGCGGTCGCGTAGGGCCATGCTCACTTCCTGGGTGATGCGCTCTTCAACCTCCTTCGGGGTATGGGTGTACGGTTGTTTGAACAATGCCGAACCTTCAACCCGCTCCGGAATGATGTGGCGGATCTCTCCGGCAACGATTGCATCCCACCTCAGCGCTCTGTTCAACTCCTGCTCGAAGTCGTGATCCAGTGCGTGTTCCGCGTAGGCCATGAAGAGGCGAAACGCCTCTACGGGTCCAGCGGTCGAGGTTTGCTCTGCGATGTTCGGTAGCTCCCACTTGCTCATCACTTCGGCAGGTGTGGGGCCGATGCGTTCTTTCCGCTCCATGGGTCAAATGGCCTTCAGGGGTGCCAATTGGAAGAGCGGCGATGCGGCCAGGATGTCCGCGTGTTCCTCGTTGCTCAGGCGTATGTACCGCATGAAGGATTGTTCGGTCGTGTGGCCAGTCACGCCCATGATCGTGCGGGCCGGTACGCCGTTCCGGTACAGGTTGGAGGCGAAGGACCGGCGGGCTGTGTGTGTGGTCACCAGTTCCCACTTTTCACGCGCGGCCTCCCGGCGCACACCGCCCACGGTGCGGGCCACCATGACGCGCGCCCGCAGTTCCGGGACAAGGGCGGCCAACTCCTTCAGGTGTTCGTTCTGTTTCTGATTGGATATGGCCACGGGCACCCGGCCTCCATACTTGGCCATGATCGCACGAACGAAGGGGTGAAGGGGTATCCACACCTCCCGGCCTGTTTTGGCCGTGGGGATGCGGATACGGTCGCCCTCCACATGCTCCGGTTGCAGGCGTGAAAGGTCGCCGAACCGAAGGCCCGTCCACGCCCCCACGATGAACAGGTCACGGGCACGTTCAAGGCCGGGCCGCCCGGTCAGGTCCAACCGGTACAGGGCGGCCAGTTCCTCCGGGTTCAGATACACTTGGTAGGATGGATCTTCCTTCAGGGCAAGGCGACGGGAGAACACGTTGTCGTTCACTTCGTGCCCGGCCTCCTTCGCCCGGCGCAGGAATAGGCGTAGGCTGCGGCCATACTTCACCACGGTGTTCGCGGCGTAGCCCTTGGCCGTGGTCAGGAACGCAGTGAACCCGGCCACGAACTCCGGGTCAATGGATGGGAAGGGCACGGAGCGCGATGCGCTGCCCTTGGTGCGGGCCGCCACGTATTCCCGCAGCAGTTCCAAGGTGACGCGGTACCGGCTCAACGTGGCCCGGTGGAATGGCCGTTTGCGGTCGGTGTTGAACTTGCCCTCTTCACTTTGGACGAAGGCAGCGACGAAGGCCAGCAGGTCCATCCGGCGCTGTTCAGTGCGGCCGGTGGCCAGGTTCAGGGCGTCCCGCAGTTCCTCCGGCTCCGGCTCCCGGCCGTTGTCGGTCACGAAGTTCCTGAAGGTGGCCTTGGCGGTGGCCAGCAGCGCGTTCAGACGCTCGTTGAACTCCGGGTGTTCCGGAAAGGCCCGCGTTTCCTTGGCGCGTTGGTAGTTCCGCTGGCCGGGTGTGTGGCACCAGTAGCGCGGCGCGATCGTTTCGCCGGTGGGGTAGGTGAGGGTCCGGCCACCCCAGCGAATGAGGAACCGGACAACGGCGGGGCGGTCAGGGTCGGAACCCTGCCCCGTGCGCAGGTTGAAGTTGAACTTGGCCATGGGCTACCATGTGAGGTTGATACTGGATAGCCCCAAAGGTATCCGCCCAAGGGGTCGGGCATCGGTTTGGGCATCGGTTTTTCTTTCTTTCAACCGCCACGGCCTTTCCTGTACTTACCTCGGCAACCCCTTGCTGTTCAAGGAAGGGACGCGGTATTAAGGCGAAAGAGGGGCGATGCCGAGGTGTGCGCGGTTAGTCCCCTACGGGCTACGGAGATCGCCGGTACCAGCGCACAAGCGCAGGTCCCGGCGATCGTGCTTGGGGCCGGTCCCTTCCGCATGAGGACTTTAGGCGGAGACCTGCACCCGGTCATGTGATGAACGGTGACCGCGCCGGTGTGGCTGTCTGCCGGCACTGAAACCTCGACTTGGCCCGCCACGTATCTTTGATCCTTGGGGTGTTTGGATCGGTAAGCAGCCCGCTGCATACCCATCGCTGGCATCCCGACCCTTTGGCCAACCGGAACAACCGCATGTCGAAACGACACCTTTGGTACCTCCCCCTGATCATCGTGCTGCTGGGGTCCTGCGTGGGGAACAGGACCGTGAACTACCTGAACGACCCTTCGCTCAGCAACGGGAGCAGCAAGCTGTTCGAGAACCGCAAGTTCGAGTACCGCATCCAGGTGAACGATGTGCTGTCCATCCGTGTACTGGGGCTGGATGAGCAGACGCACCGTTACTTCAATGTGGAGAACGCGAACGCCATGGCCGCGATGAGCGATGCGGCCATGTATGTGAACGGATTCTCCGTGGACAAGAACGGGAACGTGCACCTGCCACAGGTGGGCAAGGTGAAGCTCCAGGGCCTTACCGTGGGCGAGGCGCAGGACCTGCTCCAGCGCAAGATCAACGAGTACTTCACCACGGCGACCGTGATCCTGAAGATGGTGAACTGGCGGGTGAGCGTGCTCGGTGCGGTGCCCAGGGCGGGGACCTACACCATCTACAACAACCAGATCACCTTGATGGACGCGCTGGCCATGGCCGGCGGTCCCGATGAGTTCGCGGACAAATCACACGTGACCCTGCTGAGGCAGAGCGACCGCGGTGTGCAGGCACTCTATGTGGATGTGTCGAACACGTCATTGCTAAGCTCCGAGTACTACTACCTGCTTCCGAACGATGTGGTGTATGTGCCGGCGCTGCGTGCACGTTCCGGTCGGTTGAACCTGGAGGTGTACACCATCCTGCTCACGACCCTGAGCACCATCGCCCTGGTGTTCAACGTGATCCAGAACAGCAACAATTGATCCATGGCCGACCAGCGTCCGCAAGACCTCATCGACCTGCGTGCGATCTTCCGCAAGCTGCTCGCGCATTGGTGGTGGTTCCTCATCACCTGCACGGTGTCGGGTGCCTTGGGCGTAGCCTACCTGAAGACCACCCCCAAGACCTACCTCGTGCATGCCAAGATGTACATGGGCGAAGGGGCCAACAAGGGATTCGGTCAGAAGGAGGAGTTCCTGAAGGGCATGTCGCTGGTGCGGGGCAATTCGCAGTTGGAGGACGATATCGCCCTGCTCACCTCCCGGTCCAACATCATGAAGACGCTCAACCGCCTGGACCTTGCGGTGAGCTGTTATGAGAAGCACAACTTCCTCACCCAGGAGCGGTATGATTATCCGCCCTTCATCGTGAAGCTGGATACCGTCGCCTTGCAGGTCACGGGGATCCCCATCAAGGTGGAGGTGGACCGCACGGCGGGCACCTACCGGGTGCGGGCCAAGGGCAAGAACGTGATGCTCTACAACCTGCAGAAGCAGGAGATCGTGGATGAGTTCCTACCGAAGTACGAGATCGACCAAACGGTGAAGATCGGCGAACCCTTCGTGGGCGAACACCTCAGCTTCAAGATCGAGTTCCCGGAGGACAGGAAGTACCGGGAAGGCTCCGAGTACTTCTTCAAGATCAACAGCCTGGAGAGCCTGCTCCAGAACTACCAGGCCCGCTTGCAGGTGACGCCACCGGAGAAGGACGGTCACATCGTGGACCTGACTATCGTGGGCCAGGTGCCCTCCAAGGAGGCGCTGTTCCTCACGAAGCTGATGGACACCTACCGGGAGACCGAGCTGTACAAGCAGCAGCAGAAGGGTTACAAGACCATCAGCTTCATCGATGACCAGATCGGCAATGTGTCCGACTCGCTGCGTCGCGTGGAGAGCTCCATGGAGAGCTTCCGCGGAGCGTCGAGCGGACTGGTCGACGTGGGCCGTACTTCCGATGCCCTCTTCCAGGAGCGGAGCCGTTTGGAGGATGAACGCTCGGCGATCATCCGCAGGCGGAACTACTGTGCATCGGTGCTCGACAAGATCCGCACCTCCAGCGACCTGCGGAACGTGCCTGCGCCTTCGTCCTCGGGCATTGACGACCCCGTCCTCAACAACCTGGTCATCGAGATCACCCGGCTGTATGCTGATCTCGCCGCCCAGAACCTGAGCACCGGCGCACGCTCCAACCCCACGGTCATCGCCATGGAGCGCCGCATCAAGAACCTCACCTCATCCCTGGCGCAGACCGCCGAAAGCCTGGTGGAACAGGCGGACATCAGCCTGGCCGAGGTGAACCGCCG
>CAUJFM010000068.1 GCA_963169595.1 Bacteroidota bacterium
CGCATCATGCTGTTGCCGGGGTCCAGTTCCAGCGCCTTCTTGTAGCAGGCCAGCGCCTTGTCGTGTTCCCCCTTCTGGTCGTGCAGTTCGGCGAGCATGCCCAGGTAATGGGCCTCGTTGGGATGCGCCTCCACCGCGCGCTGCACCAGGCGCTCGGCCTCGTCCAACTTGTTGGTGTTGACGAGGAAATTGAACTGTTCGGCGATCACCTCATCGGTGAGCCCGAAGCGCTGTTCCATGTCGGCGTAGACCTTCTGCGCCTCGGTGAGCTTGCCGCTGTACGCCAGTGCGTTGGCCAGGTCGAAGTAGACCTCGTAGCGGTCGGGCCAGCGCGCCAGCACCTCCTTGTAGACGGCGGCGGCCTCAGCGGGCCGGTTGCCCTGCTCGTACAGGTCGGCCAGCAGGAAGTGGTACCAGATGTTCTCCTTGTCCGCCGCCACCGCCCGCTTGGCGTGGTCCACGGCGGGGTCGTACTGCTGCGCCTGGTGGTAGAGCTTGGCCAGCTCGAAATGGGCCGCACCGTTCGTGGGATCGAGCTTGAGGCACTGCTGGTAAAGCTGCACGGCCTGCGGCAACTGACCGCCCAGCCTGGCCCGCGTGGCATCCATGAACAGGGCCATCACCTCGGCCCGCCTGTCGGACGACGGGGCACCCTCGGGCACCTCCGTACGGGTGGTGGCCTTGCCACCGCCACACGCCATGAGCGTGGTGATCAGTAGCAGGGAGAACATTAGGCGGAGCTGGTTCACGCGAGGTTCGCTTCGTTGATAAGACCCTGATCGCGCAAGAAGTTCAAAATATGCCGCGCCTCAGGCTCGTCGATGCCGACCGCAAAGGTCACACTTCCCATGCCATGGTCGAACCGGAGGGTTCCGGGCGGTTCGTGAAGGCTGCTGGAGCGGACCATGCCGAAGGGGGTTGAACCCTGATCGGCCTGCACTCAAAGGCGCCGCACATCATTCAGGGCATAGTTGCGCTGCGTGGTCCGGAAACGCCCGGGCCGGGTGATGCTGAGCGTTTCCCTTGTAACGGAGATCACCTCGTTGCCCCGGAATTGGAGGTACAGGGTTCGGCCCACGAACCACAGGGCGGTGCCCCATCCGCAGAGCCAGAAGAACAGGAAGCCCCGAGCCAACACGGGCATGTCGGGCTTGAACAGGTTCAACAACGCCATGCCTCCACCGAAGGCCCAACCACCGGTCCAGGCGCCCAAGAAAAGGATGATGAACCAGTTCCGGCGGGAGGGAATGGTGATGAGCGCCCCGTTGAGGGTGGTGACGATGGTGGCGCGGCCGGATGCCGGGGGCACGTAGGCCATGGTGGATCAGCCGATTGTGCTGTCGTCGCTCAGGCTCAGGTCCAGGGCCTTGCCGCTTACCACCGCCCGCTCGCCGAGCATGCTGTTGTCGATGACGGCATCGGTGACCTTCACCCCGGGGCGGACGATCGAATTCCGTACCACGCTGTTCACGATCACCGCACCGGCCTCGATTGAAACGTTCGGGCCCACCACGCTGTTCTGCAGCACCACATCGTCGCCGATGAAGCAGGGGGGCACCACCACGCTGTTGGTGTTGTGCACCTTGCCGCTCACCAGGCCCTTCGCGTCCTTCAGGAAGCCGAGCACCTTGGTGTTGGTGTCGACCATGGCGTTCTTGTTGCCGCAGTCCATCCACACGTCCACCGCACCGGCCTTGAAGCGAGCGCCCTTGCGCTTCATGTTCTCCATGGCGTTGGTGAGCTGGTACTCCCCCTTCTCCTTGATGTCGTTGTCGATGAGGTACTGCATCTCCTTGCGGAGGCGCTCCCCATCGGCGAAGTAGTAGATGCCGATGATGGCCAGGTCGCTCACGAACTCCTGGGGCTTCTCCACGAACTCCGTTATGATGCCTTCGCCATCGAGCTTCACCACGCCGAAGGGGCGCGGATCGTCCACCTTGTTCACCCAGATGACGCCGTCACAGTCCTTGTCCAGCTTCAACTGGGCACGGAACAGGGTGTCGGCGAAGGCCACAATGATGCGGCCGCTGAGGGCGCTCTCGGCGCACAGGATGGCATGGGCGGTACCCAGGGCCACTTCCTGGTAGTGGATGCTGCCCTTGGCGCCGATCTTTTCAGCGATGGCCACGAGGCCCTGCTCCACCTTCACGCCGAAGCTGGGGTGGACCACGAAGGCGACCTCCTCCACGGGCTCACCGGCCACGGCGGCGAGGTCCTCCACGAGGCGTTGAACGATGGGCTTGCCGGCGATGGGCAGCAGGGGCTTGGCGGTGGTGTGGGTGTGCGGACGCATCCGCTTGCCCATGCCCGCCATGGGGACGATGATCTTCATTCAGGCTCAGTTCTCAGCGAACGCCGGTGTGGCCGAAGCCCCCTGCGCCGCGTTCCGAGGCGCGAAGGTCCGGAACTTCCGCGAAAGATACCCGGATATAGCGCGCCACCACCAATTGGGCGATCCGCTCCCCATCGTTCACCGTGAAGGGCTCAGGGCCGTGATTGATGAGCAGCACGCCCACCTCGCCCCGGTAATCGGCATCGATGGTGCCCGGGCTGTTGAGCACGGTGACCCCGTGCTTGAAGGCCAGACCGCTACGGGGGCGCACCTGGGCCTCGGTGCCTTCCGGCAGCTCCAGGAACAGGCCGGTGGGGATGAGGGCGCGCTGACCGGGGGCGAGCATGATGGGCGCATCCAGGTTGGCCCGCAGGTCGAGACCGGCGCTGTGGTCGGTGGCATACTGGGGCAGCGGGTGGCGGCCCTTGTTCACAATGCGGACGGGCAGGGTCTCGGTCGGCGTGCTCATGCGGGCAAAGGTGCGACCGGGGATGGGTTGTCGTAAATTTGGCTCACCATGAACCACACGCTCCAGGTCATCATTGAGCACGACAAGGACGGCTACTTTGCCTATGTCCCCGAGCTGAAAGGGTGCCATTCCCAAGGGGATACCATGGAGGAGGTGATGAAGAACATCAAGGAGGCGATCGATCTGTACTGGAGCACACTTCGGCCGGCGGAGATCAAGCAGATCCTGAAGCGCCAGGTCTTCACCACCTCGATGCCTGTCAGCGTTGGCTAAACAGGTCGTCCTCACGGCCAAGGAGGCCGAGCGTCTCCTCTTGAAGGCTGGTTTCGAGTGGGTGCGCACCGCAGGCGGTCATCGCATCTACATGAAGGGGAATGTGCGCATGGTGCTTCCCTTCCACGCGGGGAAGAGTCTTCACCCGAAGATCGTGAAACAGGTGTTGGAGGTCGTCGAAGCGAACTGATCACTGTGCGGTTCTGAGCAATGCACCACGCTCCTTCCGCCACACCATCGCCACGTATCCCAAGAGCACCGCGGACCGCACCACATACTTCACCACCCCCTCCAACGGCACCTGTTCAGCACCCCACCACAGCACCACCGCCCCCGCCATGTACAACAGCACGCGGCTCACGTTGTAGGGGATCGGGTAGTACCGCTGGCCCCAGGCATAGCTGATGGCGGCCATTGCGGCATAACAGATGAAGGTGGCCCAGGCCGCACCCAGGTAGCCCAGCGAAGGGATCAGCGCGAAGAGCAGCACGATGGTGATGGCCGCGCCGATCATGCTGATGGTGCTGCCCACACGCGGCCGGTCGGTGAGCTTGTACCACACGCTCTGGTTGTAGTAGATGCCCAGGAACACGTTGGCGAGCATCAGGATGGGCACCACGCGCAAGCCTTCGTGGTAGGCCGGGTTGGGGATGAACCACTTGAAGAGGTCCAGGAACAGCATCACCACCAGGAAAGCGCTCATGCACACGGCCACGAACACGTTCATGATGCGGGCGAAGGTCTCCCGGCTGTCCTTCTCCTTGGCGTGGCTGAAGAAGAAGGGCTCGGCCCCCATGCGGAAGGCCTGGATGAAGAGGGTGATGAGCACGGCCAGCTTGTAGCACGCGCCGTAGATCCCGATCTCCGCATCGGCCACATCGGCCGGCAGCAGGTACTTGAGGATCACGCGGTCGGCGGTCTCGTTCACCATGCCGGCCAGACCCGCGATCATCAGCGGTGCCCCGAACGCGTACAGGGCCCGCAGCAACTGCGGCTCCCGTGCCCGCAAAGCGGGGAAGGACGGCAGCAGCACCAGGAGCTTCACCGCGGTGGCCGCCAGGTTGATGGCGAACACGTAGCCCACGCCGAGCGAGGGGTCGTACACCGCATCGATGAGGGCGTTGCTCTGCCCCATATTGGTCCGCTTCATGCAGTACAGGATGAAGAAGACGCTGAGGCCCACGTTCACCGCCACGCTGAGCAGGTTGATGGCGGCGAACTTCCACGGCCTGCCCTGCTGCCGGAGCCGGGCCATGGGAATGGTGGTGATGGCATCGATGCCGATGATGAACACGAGCATGAGCACCGAGCTCGCGTAGGCACCGAAACCGAGCCCGCCGGCGATTGGGCCGGAGAAGACACCACCCAAGGCCATGAAGAGCAGCGCGGGCAGCAGCAGTCCATAGGTCGCCGTGGCGTAGAGCACCCGGCCACCGTCGGGGTTGTCCTTCACGTGGTCCTTCGTGGCGAAGCGGAAGTAGGTGGTCTCCATGCCGAAGGTGAGCACCACGTTGAGGAAGGCCGTCCAGGCGTACAGCGCGGTGACCACCCCGTACTCGGCCGGCTCAAAGACGAAGGTGCTGGTGTACAGCGGCACCAGCAGGAAGTTGATGAAGCGCGCAACGATGCTGCTGAGCCCGTAGATGGCCGTCTGGCCGGCGAGTTTGCGGAGGGCGCTCATGAATACGGCCGCAGATGACGCAGATGAACGCAGATCATGCGGGCATGGGCACAACCAGGGAGCTTGTTCCTTGAAGTGCATTTCATCTGCGTCATCTGCGGCTGCATTTACTCTCCGCTGAACGCCGCCTTCCGCTTCTCCATGAAGGCGCTGGTGCCCTCCTTGAAATCCGCCGTGCCGAAGCATTTGCCGAACTCCTCGATCTCGCGTTGCAGGCCATTGGCGCCGGGCTCGTAGCCGGCGTTCACGGCGCGGATTGCGGCACCCAGGGCCGTGGGGCTGTTCTTCGCGATGGCGGCAGCAAGCTCGTTGCACTTGGCGAGCAGCTGGTCCTGGGGAACAACGTGGTTCACCAGTCCCCATTGCAGGGCCTCGTCGGCCTTGATCATGCCCGCGCCACCCAGGAAGATCATCTCCATGGCCTTGCCCTTGCCCACGAGACGCGCGAGCCGTTGCGTGCCGCCGTAGCCGGGGATCACACCGAGGCCCACCTCGGGCAGGCCCAGCTTAGCGTTGTCGCTGGCCACGCGGAAGTGGCAGCTCATGGCCAGCTCCAGGCCGCCACCGAGGGCGAAGCCGTTCACCCCAGCGATCACGGGCTTGTTCAGGCGCTCCACATGGTCGAAGAGCTTGGCATGGCCATCGGCGCTGAGCGCGCGGCCCTCCTCCACGCTGAAGTGCGCGAACACCTTGATGTCGGCACCCGCCACGAAGGCCTTGGGGCCACTGCCGGTGATGATCAGCACGCGCACGTTGCGGTCGGCCTCGGCCTCGTTGAGCGCCCGGTCCAGCTCGTCGATGGTGGCGCGGTTCAGCGCGTTGAGCTGGTCGGGGCGGTTGATGGTGATGGTGCGGATGCCATCGGCATCGGCGATGAGAAGGTTCTGGTAGGACATGGAGGTCATGCGTTATCCGGTCGCTGGACCGGCCTTGCGCAAATGTACCCGTCAGGCCCTGAGCGGCAGCGCCACGAAGAAGCTCGTGCCAACGCCTTCCTCCGTGGTGAACCACACCCGGCCACCGGCGTTCTCCACCATGCGTTTCACCATGGGCAGTCCAAGCCCCATGCCGCTGCTCTTGGTGGTGAAGCGGGGCACGAACACATGGTCGAGGGCATCGGCAGGGATGCCCGAACCGTTGTCCCGCACTTCGGCGATGGCCTCGTTGCCTTCACGGCGCAACAGCACCTCCACCCTGCCCTCCCGCTCCTCCGGAATGGCCTGCAGCGCGTTCTTCACGAGGTTGTTGAAGGTGCGCAGCAGGTGCTCCCGGTCGGCATGCACGGGAAGGGGGCCTTCACCCAGCAACTGTACCCTGCACCCCGGGGTGGTGCTGAAGAGCTGCACGGATGCCCCGGCCACCTCGGCCAGGTCGAGCGTCACAGGGTGTGCAGGCGGCATCTGCGCGAAGTGACTGAACTCCCCGGCGATACGGCTCAGCACATCGATCTGCTCCACCAGGTTGTTGCTGAACCGGTCCAGCCGCTCGCGGGCATCCGGTGCCTGGGGCGTCCAGGTGCGTTGGAAGTGCTGGATGCTCAGCTTCATGGGCGTGAGCGGGTTCTTGATCTCGTGGGCCACCTGCCGGGCCATCTCCTTCCAAGCGCTCTCCCGTTCGCTGAGCGCCAATCGCTCCGCGCTCTCCCGAAGTTCCTCCACCTTGCGATTGTATACCTCCACCAGCCGCCCCACCTCATCGTCGCCGCGGTACCGCAGCGGCTCGTTGGTGCCCCGCAGGGCCACGCGCTCCAGGGAGGCGCGCAACAGGTCCAGCGGACGGGTGGTCCAGTTGCTGATGAAGATCGCCACGAGCACGCTCAAGGCGAACATGAGCACGAAGAGGTTCATCACCGCCACCAGCACCGAGGACCGCTCCTCCTCCTGCTGCACCTGATCGGCGAAGGAGGGCAGGGCGAGGTAGGCCATCACGGTGCCACGCCGGTCGCGCAGCGGCATGTAGGCCGTGCGGAACCCTGCGGTACCGATGTGCTCCTCATGCACGAAGGCACTCCGGCCCCGCTGCACCAGTTCCACGTAGGCCACGGGGTCCATGCGGGTGCCGAGCAATCCGTTGGTGAAGACCTGTGGGCGGCTCGTGGCCAGCAGGTGGCCCTGTACATCGTACAGAGTGAGGTCGGTGACGAACACGTTGCTCAAGCGACCGAGCAGGTGCTCCAGGTAACCGGCCTGCCTCTCCCCGAGCTGGCCCTCCCCTTCCACACGGTACTGCAGCTCGGCATGCACCGACCGCATCCGTTCCAGCATGGCGGCCTCGAACCGCTGCTCGTACTGCCGCTCCAGCAGTCGTTGGGCACCCAGGCCGAAGAACACCAGTCCGGTGAGCCCGAACAGCACCAGCGCCAGCCGCACCTTCACCCCGATGCCCGGTGCAAAGGGCTCGCGCTGCCGGGCCAGGGCGCGCAGGGCGAAGGCCAGGGACAAGAGCAGCCCGAAGAAGGCGAAGAGGTAGCTGAAGGAGGTGGCCCTATCCAGAGGCCCAGGCAGTGGAAGACCGAGGACGAGCAGGGTTCCATCGACACTGCCACGGGCCAGGTGCTCATAGCGTCCTTCGTTGTACCAGAGCGGTCCGTCCGCAGGCATGGGCCGCACCCAGTGCAAGGGATGGAACGTGCGGCCATGCTCCTCCACCAGCACGCCCTTCTCGTAGCGGGCCTTCGCATACCGCTCGCTCCGGCGTGCCAGGGGGTCGTCCCCACTGAGCAGCAGTTCCGGAAAGCCGGCGCCTTGCGTCACGGGCCTCAGGTGCAGCTCCAGGATCAATTGCCCGGGCGGCAGACTGTCCGCGGGCATCACGGCCACACGGGCATGGTAGAAGGTGGTCTGCCCGGGGCGTTCCTCCATGGTGAGGTCCGGCATATCGGCCACACCGATCCCCATGAGCATGGCGGAGGTATCGGCCAGGAGACTGCTGGGAGGATCGGGATCGGTGGCGCACCGCAACTGACCGGCACTGTCGAAGGCGAACAGCCGCACATCGTAGCGTTCCCAGTACCCGCTGAAGAACCGTTGCCGCACGAGGCGATCGAGGTCTGCCGCGTTGCAGGGCACCTTGCCAACGATCAGGTGATACACCTCGTTGTCCTTGCGGAGCCGGGGGGCCATCTCGCGGAACATGAACTCCACCACGGGGTCCTCGCGGGTGGCGAGGCGTTCCGCCAAAGCCTGTCGTTCACGGTGCTCCCGGGCCCGCACCTGGCGGGCGAGCTGATGCGCCGTGGCCGCGGATAGCAGCGCGAGCAACAGCACGGCATGCACGAACCCGAACTGGCGCGACGCCATGATCAGCACCACACAGACCGGGAGCGGCCAGAGGAACTCGATGGTATCCACCACGCCGAGCACATGGTGCACCACCACGGAGGCCAGCGCGATCACGAGCCCCACGCCCCAGGTGTTGCGGCGTCCGGTGGAGGTCCCGGTGGTCCGCAGCAGGGCGTGTGTGACCAGGCACCAGGAGGCGAACAGCAGCGCCATGGCGAGGACGGCCGCGAAACTGTGCCCCCCCAGGCCCTGGATGTGATGAAGGTCGAGGTCCACACTGCTGTCGTGCACCAGGCCGATGAGCGTACGTGTGATCCACGCCGCATAGCCCAGCACCAGCATCCACCGGACCACCAGATCGGGGAGCGCGCGAGCCACCGCAGGACGCACAACACCCTGCACGAACCACGCCACAAGGACCAGGAGAGCGGCATTGAACAAGAGGTCGCCCAAGCTGGGGAACAGCACCGAGGTGGCATAGACCGCAGGGTCGAACAAGGGCATCCGGCCGAAGGGCGAAAAAGGCGCCAGGAACAGGGTCAATCCGCGGAGCACTACCACGCCACCCACTAATCGCAGCAGGCCGGTCAAGGGGCTGCCCTGCAGCGCTGCCTGGTGGGCCCACCGCCACAACGCGACCAGGAGCAGGCCGAGGGCCAGCAGGACGAGCACGAGCTTCCAGATGATCCAGGGGCCCAGTTCCAAGGCGCCCTCACGCCAATGGACCCGGCACACCACCCGCCCCTCCCCGTCCCGCACCTCCGCCCCGGCACCTTCCGGACGCTCGACCTGCAGTCCCGGGTCCACGCCCAACAGGGGATGGGCTCCACGGACGAGGTAGCGGTTCTCGATGGCAGGCTCGTTCCAGATCGGGCGGATGCCGTGCAGGGCCAGATCGCCCACGCGCACGGCCGCATGCAGGTAAAAGCCATCGTCTACCCAGAGATGACCCCGGGTGTCCCGTTCCAGCTCCGCAACGGTCGCGCGCGCATCGCCGGACCAGGCCACGATGCTGTCGCCCTGCAGGCCGAGGAACACGATCCCCGAGCGCTGCTGTTGCCGCTCCAGGGCCTCCACCCGTTGGTCCATCCACCCGGCGGCGCCCAGCTCAACGAACCGGCGCGCTTCCGCGTCCACAGCGCTGCCCAGGTCCTGTTGAAGTCGGGCGATACCGGTCTCCAACGCACGCGCCTCAGCGGGCAGCCGTTCCTCATGGTCCGGCTCATGCACCAGCAGGGCCGATCCGGCGGAGAACAACCCCAGAAGGAGGAACGTCAACGTGGAACGCATGCGTGGAGCCTGCCACAAGGCATGCGCCAAAGTACGGGGACCGGCGCGCTCAGCCCTCGATCAGCTCCACGTCGAAGAGGTCCGCGAGCTCGAGCTTCAGACGGTTCTTCACCTCCTCCATGTCCACCAGGCCACCCAGTTCCTTGGCCATGCAGGTGACACCCTTGTCGGCGATGCCACAGGGGATGATGTTCTCGAAGTAGCTCAGGTCGGTGTTCACGTTGAAGGCGAACCCGTGCATGGTGACCCAGCGGCTGGCGCGGATGCCGAAGGCGCAGATCTTCCGGGCCTTGAAGGGGTCGTTCCAATCCAGCCACACACCCGTGAGGCCCTCGATGCGGCCGGCCTTGATGCCGTAGGCCTCCAGCGTGCCGATCACGGCCTCCTCCAGCGTCCGCAGGAAGCGGTGGATGTCGGTGAAGTGATGGTCCAGGTCGAAAATGGGGTAGCCCACGATCTGCCCCGGCCCGTGGTAGGTGATGTCGCCACCGCGATCGATGGGGAAGAACTGCACGCCCTTCTCGCGCAAGCCCTGTTCGTTCAGCAGGAGGTGGCTCTGCTTGCCGCTCTTGCCGAGGGTGTACACATGCGGATGCTCACAGAAAAGCAGGTGGTCCTCCGTGAGCACCTGCTCCTGCTCCGGGAGGTTCCGATTGGCGATCTTCCGGTCGATGGTGGCCTGGAACAGCTTGGTCTGGAGGTCCCACGCGGTGGCGTAGTCGATCAGGCCGAGGTCTCGGAAATGGACTTGTCTCACGGGGGCAAAGGTCGGGGAAGAGTGGCGAGTAGCGAATGCCGCCCACATGGGCCAACGCGCCGAGTGGCGAGTGCATGCCCCGAACGACCAGCGGTCATTGGGGCATTCACTCGCCACTCGTTACTCGCCGCTCGCCACTACTTCACCTCCGCCAACTTCCCCTTCAGCATGTTGATCACCGCGATCTCCGTGGGGTCCACGCCCTTCTTCTCGGCCCAGTAGTAGCTCACCCAGTCGCCCAGGTTGATCAGGTACAGCTGGCGCGCGAAGGCGGTGTCACCCTGGCTCCACACATCGTGGATGTGGGGCGTGTACTTGCGGAACACCTCCTTGTTGATCTCCATGCGGACCTGGCTGCGCTCGTGGTCCTCCTTGTGACGGAAGATCACCACGGCGATGTCGTCCTTGCCACCGGCCCAGCCCACCAGTTCGTTGTGGTTCATCTCGGGGATGGCATGGTGCCAGCACAGCTCCTTGCTGTTCTCGTTAACCTGCTGCCTGAACCGGATGCTCACCGCCTCGGTGTTGGCCTCGCTGTAGATCACCAACCGCTTCCCGAAGAGCTTCTCGGTGAGGTCCTTCGCGGCGCCCTGGATCCTCGCCTTGTCATCTTCCAGCATGTGCGCAGCGGTGCGGATGGCCCCTTCAAAGCCATCGCCGATGATGCCGAAGTGATGGAGCATGTAGAACTGCTGCACCAGCGAATAGGCCAGCATGGTGCGGGGTGGGTTGCCACCGGGGATCACGATGTGGTCCAGGCCCTTGGACTTGGCCATCTCGAGCATGGTGCCCCCACTGGTGATCACGCACACCCGGGCGCCCTTGGCCAGCGCCTGTTCCATGGCGGCGAGGGTCTCCTCGGTGTTGCCGCTGTAGCTGCAGGCGATCACCAGGCTCTTGTGGTTCACATAGCCCGGCAGGTAGTAGTTGTTGTACACCTCGATCGGGCACTTGGCCTCCTTGTGCACCAGCTGGGCGGCGATGCGCCCCCCGATGCCGCTGCCACCGAGCCCGGTGACCACGACGTTGCTGTAGGGCCCGCCAGGGGGCTTCAGTTGGGCCTTGCGGCCGATCTCCAGGGCTTCCTTCAGCTGCTTGGGGAAGGCGTCGATGAGGTTGTACATGCGAGTTGGGGATGCGGGGTCGAAATTAGGGGCCTTCTTACGCGTCCGGTGCACTTCATGTTCCCGGTATCTTCGCGGCCCTTATTTCCTTTTCCTCGTTCACCATGTCCCACGCCCTTTCCGATCAGGAGATCGTCCGCCGCGAGGCCCTGCAGAAGCTGCGCGCCCTAGGCATCGAACCCTTCCCCGCCGCCGAATTCCCCGTGACGCACACCGCCACCACGGTGAAGAGCGGCTGGCAGGAACCCGCCGGTGAGGATGCCCCCAAACAGGAGGTGACCCTGGCCGGCCGCCTGATGAGCGTGCGGCTGATGGGCAAGGCCAGCTTCGCGGTGCTGCGCGACCACACCGGCGACCAGCAGATCTACATCGCCCGGGACGGCATCTGCCCTGGCGAGGACAAGACCCTCTACGACGAGGTGTGGAAGCACCTGCTCCACCTCGGCGACTTCATCGGCGTAAAGGGCCATGTGTTCAAGACCCGCACCGGCGAGATCACCGTGCATGTGGAGCAGCTTACTGTGCTGAGCAAGGCGCTGCGCCCGCTGCCCGTGGTGAAGACCGACGAGGAAGGCAACGTGCACGATGCCTTCAGCGACCCCGAACTGCGCTACCGCATGCGCTACGTGGACCTGGTGGTGAACCCCCACGTGAAGGAGACCTTCCTGAAGCGCGCACGGGTATTCGATGCCATGCGTGGCGCCTTCCAGGATGCGGGCTACATCGAGGTGGACACGCCCGTGCTGCAGGCCATCCCCGGCGGTGCGGCGGCCCGCCCCTTTGCCACGCACCACAATGCGCTGGACGTGCCCTTCTACCTGCGCATCGCCAACGAGCTCTACCTGAAGCGCCTGCTGGTGGGAGGCTTCGACGGTGTGTTCGAGTTCAGCCGCAACTTCCGGAACGAGGGCATGGACCGCACCCACAACCCGGAGTTCACCGTGATGGAGCTCTACGTGGCCTACAAGGATTACCGCTGGATGATGGACTTCATCGAAGGCGTGTTCCAGCGCGTGGCCACCGCGGCCAACGGTTCGCCCAAGGCCACCTTCCAGGGCAAGGAGATCGACTTCACCGGTCCGTTCCGGCGCATCACCATGGTGGGCAGCATTGAGGAGAAGATCGGCATGAACGTGCTGGACATGGAGGAGGACGACATCCGGGCTCTGTGCATGAAGCACGGGGTCGAAGTGGCGCCCAGCATGGGCAAGGGCAAGCTGATCGACGAGCTGTTCAGCGCGTTGGTGCAGCCCGAGCTGATCCAGCCCACCTTCGTCACCGACTTCCCGGTGGAGATGAGCCCGCTGTGCAAGAAGCACCGCGAGGACCCGCGCCTCACTGAGCGGTTCGAACTGTTCGTGGCCGGCTTCGAGGTGGCCAACGCCTACAGCGAGCTCAACGACCCCATCGACCAGCGCGAGCGCTTCGAGGAGCAGCTGAAGCTGCAGCAGCGCGGCGATGACGAGGCCATGTACATCGACCAGGATTTCCTGCGTGCGCTGGAATACGGCATGCCGCCCACCAGCGGCATCGGCATCGGCATGGACCGGCTGGTGATGCTGCTCACGGACAACCCCGCGATCCAGGAGGTGCTGCTGTTCCCGCAGATGCGGCCTGAACGGTTCGACCAAGGATAGAACATCGCGGTAACGCACTGGGCCTTGGTCTTGCGAACGTAGCGTTGACCCTTGGGGTCGACCGTCCAGATGACTTTCGAAGTAGTCATGTCAGCAATCGAACACCCGCTGTTGGTCCTGACCCCACGTCCGTGGAAATGGCTCGGCGTGCTGATGGTCTCGCTTGTGCTCGGCTTCGGTGGATGGTTGATGGTCACCGACCCCGACAATGATGCCCGGAAAGGAATGGGATGGTTCTGCTTGGTGCTCTTCGGTCTGGCGGCCCTTGTGGCCGTCATCCAATTGATCCCAGGAAGCTCACGTGTGGTGGTAACATCCAACGGGATCTACCAGAAGGCGATGTACCGACGACACTTCTTCGCATGGGCGGATATCGAGCGGTTCGGTGTAGCGGAATGGACGCAGTGGCATGGACCGTTCCGGCAGCGGCATCGCCTGGTCGGCATTCGTTTCAAGGCCGACTCCCAGATCCGTAAGCGATGGCGCCGGGCCTCGCTGCTGTCCGAAGGGCTGGTGGGCTATCACGGTGCGCTTTCCGACAACTACGGCTACAAGCACAAGGAACTGGCCGACCTGCTGAACGGCTATTTGGAAGCGAGCCGTAAGGGCTGATCAAGCATCACCCGCCACACCATCGCGGGCACGCCCCGGTGCACGGTGTCCTTCTCGTATGTCATGCCATTGCGCCGGGCCACGGCCTGGCTGGCGACGTTCTGGTGGTCGATCAATGAGATCACCGAAAGCGCACATCGGTGCTCCCGCGCGAACTCCTTGCACGCGATCGCTGCTTCCGTGGCAAAGCCCTTGCCCCAAGCGGAGGGCAGCAGGTGATAACCGACCTCGAGCTCGTCAAGCCCATCCACCACCTGCGTCAACAGCCCGACCATGCCCACAGGCAGGCCTGAGCTACGCTCGATGATGGCGTTGAGCCCCGAACCATCGGCAGCGCGCCGGTCCAGCGAACGTTGGATGAATGCCCGACAATCCGCTTCACTACCCACCGTGAACGGCATGAAACGGATGGCATCGGCGCTGTTGATGTACTCCATCCACCAACCCCGGTCGTCCATGGAGGAATGGCGGAACCGGAGCCGATCGGTGGTAACGCCGTGCATGGAGGGGATCTGCTGGACCATGCGCGAAGTTCGATCGATCGGCCACAGCGCGAACAGGAGGTACTAAGCGATGCCGCTTCATCGTTGGTCCAGAGCATGCGATCGTCGGCGTTCACCCTGACCCTACTGTTCAGTTTGTTCCAGCAGCTGCTTTGCGGGCAGTACGGCATCGGGGTCCAAGGAGGGCCCTTCCACACCACACCCGCATGGGAGGCGAAGCAGGCACTGGGCAACGCGCAAGGCTGGACAGCCGGCCTGCAGTTCGTGGAAGGTCGCCGTGGCGGGCCGGGCTTCCGAACAGGGCTCGATGTGGGACAGCGGGCCTTCGATGTTCTGGCGAAGAGCAATGAAGGCAGCATCATCGAGGAGTTCTCCGCGGTATCCACCATGCTTTGGCTATCCTTCGAGATGCGGTGGTCTTTGAGCAGGAGGCACCGGATCTTCTTCGAGCTTGGTCCGGTCATCGGGATGGAGATCCACGAGAGGCGATCCGGCTCCCGCTATTACGAGGGACAGGACTTCTACGGCAGGCCGTGGCGCACGAACGAGGTGGCGACAACAGAGCGCGAATCCGGCTTCGCCATTCGCGACGGGCGGTGGCGACTGGGCTTCTCCTCGGAATGGCCTCTTGCAGGTCGATGGCTTGTCACCGCTGGAGCGCATGTTTCACCCGGCGTGGGGAACTGGGCGCTGGGTCATGGCTATGCCACGCTGGATAGCAGCATCCGCATGGGGCTTCTCTATCTCCTGCCAAGAAAGGGCCGTCGGTGAGCAGGTGATCACTCCACCCGTTCCACCCGCTCCATCACATCGCCCACCTCGAGACGCCCCACCACGTCCATGCCCTCCACCACCTCCCCGAAGCGGGTGTAGCGGCCATCCAGATGCGGCGTGGCGACATGCGTGATGAAGAACTGGCAGCTCTCGGTGTCCCTTCCCGCGGAAGCCAGACCGACCGACCCGGCGGTGAAGGGCTTTCGGCCGATCTCCGTGCGCAGCGTCCACGGCATGCCGCCGTAGCCATCGCCGCGCGGGCAGCCGCCCTGCACCACGAAGTTGGGCACCATGCGGTGGAAAGCCTTGCCGTCGTAGTAGCCGGCTATGACCAGTGAATCGAAGGCAAGGCTGCTGCCGGGGCAGTCGTCCACATCCGTGGCGATGATGATGGTGCCTTTGTCGGTGGTGATGCGATAGTGCTGACCCTGTTTCAACGCGAGGAGCTTCTGCTTGTCTATCGGGTGGTTGTATGCTGGAGGGTTGTGCTTAGGTGCTGCACGGCCATCGCGCTGCGCGGCCAGGTCCGCCATGAGCTGGACCGCCTCCAGATCGCGGACCGGATCCAAGGAAGCTGCGGCCTGTTGCTCCACTTCGGGTGGGAACAGGACCAACAGGTGGTCGGGCTGGGAGAGGATCAACTGCTCCGCAGCCGCACAGATCAACCCGGCATCCTTGGAGGCAAGGACCTGGTGCCAAAAGGGTGCGGCCTCCCGTAACTGCATGTCGAAGGAAATGGCCCGGGGCATCATCATACGCTGGGCCGTGCGCTGGGCCAGTGCCTGGAAGGCTGCTTGACGCTCCACGGCCGGACGATCACTGAACAGCATGGCTTCCAGCTCGGCATCGCTCAGTCCTTGTTCCATCGCTGCGAGCGTCCGGATCCGCACCACTTCCTCATAGGGGTCGGTCAGGCGCAGCTTCCGCAGGGCATCGAGTGCCGTCCGTGCGGTCGAATACCCCGAATGGTCCGTTGCGGTGATCTCCAACCCGATCAGGATGTCCACCCAGCTCAGCGCCTCCTCTGGCGAAGTGGGAGTACGCTCGAACAACTGCGCATGCACGGCCGCCTGGAACATCGGATCCGGGTCGTTGCTCCAATGCACCAGCGTGTCGTTCGGCAAACCTCCGTCCACATGTGCCAGCGACTGCAGGGCTGCGATGCGTTCCACCGCTGGATGACCTGGACGCACGGCATCCCAAAGAACTCGCTTGGATGACGGCCCGTTCGCCTTGATCAAGGCGCGCAGCAGCATCGCGCGCACTTCGGTATCCCGCTCCCGCTCCAATGCGGTGTACAACAACGTACTGTCGGGGCGCAACACATCGGGGCGCAACCGGCGGACCACATCCGCCGCCCGGACGCGATCTTGCCCCGCGCTGCGCTCCAGGTAATACACCACCGTGGGCAGGTCCTTCAGCAGACCGTTGCGTTGCAACGCGAGGAAGGAAGCGCTGAAATACGCGGCCTGTACGGTGCTGTCCTTCTCAACCAACGACCGCTCCGCGATCAACTGCACCGTGGCGCTGTCGGCTACCAGGCCCAACGCCAGCACCGCATGGCGCCGAACGTCCATGTCAACGTCCGACAAGGCAGCGAGCAGACAGGGAATGCCCAGCGTGTCCTGAACGCTTGCGAAGGCCAGTGCCGCCGCTTCACGCACCTCGGGCGCCTCGTGCTTCAGCAGCGCGCAGAGGGCCTCCGTGTCCCGGTGCTCCTGGGCATCGAGCACCGGCCAAAGGCGTTCATCGGCCCAGCGGTTGGGGGATGTTCGTGCGGGTTCCTTGTCCTGATCGCAAGCGAACAGGCAGAGGCCGAAGAGAAGGAGCACATACCGGTCCATGCTCTGCGAAGGTCGCTCATGGCCTGCCGTTCACGCATGTGCCCGCCGAAAGCGGCGTTGTCATGGGAGCGTCATGACACATCCCTTGTGGAGGCCCGGTGGAATGGCCCCCGGGTATCTTTGCGGCCGCCATGCGAACCCCGTCGATCCTTCCCGCCCTTGTAGGCCTGCTCTGCCCCGTCCTGCTCCAGGCCCAGTTGATGCCCGACACGGATGCGCTTGACCAGATGAGCTATGATGTCAAGTACCTGGCAAGCGACCTGCTCGAAGGCCGGGAATCGGGCACCGCCGGTGAGAAACTGGCGGTGGAGTACATCGCGGCCAAGTTCGGCAACGTGGGCCTGATGCCCTACGGCGACAGCGCCACCTACCTGCAGGCCTTCACCTTCCAAGCCGACCCGGTGCGTGGTCCGCTGAACAACCTGCAGCTCGGCCGCCGCAAGCTCAAGCTGGACGAGAACTGGTACCCGCTGGCCTTCTCCGGTACCGGCAGCGCACGCGGCAAGGTGATCAAGCTGGGTTTCGGTATCAGCGCACCGGACCTGAAGCACGATGACTACGCCGACATCACCGGCCTGAAGGACCGCATCGTGGCCCTGTCCATCGGATCCCCCGACGGCATCCATCCGCACAGCAAGTTCCTGGCCTACCACGACCTGCAGGCGCGGGCCCAGAAAGCGGCCGACCTCGGCGCCGCCGCCGTGGTCTTCTACAACGACGACCCCACCGCCTCCGCGCCCGAACCCAAGCTCTCGCCCAAGATCAAGCCCATTGGCATCCCGGTGGTGTTCCTGATGGGCGACAGCCACAAGGAGCTGATGGTGGATGGCAACCCGTGCGTGATCGGCGTGGACATCAAGCGCGAGGAGCGCACCGGCTACAACGTGGTGGGCCTGCTGGACAATGGCGCCCAGAACGTGGTGGTGATCGGCGCGCACCTGGACCACCTGGGCTGGGGCGATGAGGGCAGCCTGCACCGCGGCGAGAAGGCCATCCACAACGGGGCCGATGACAATGCGAGCGGCGTGGCCGTGCTCCTTCAACTGGCCCGCGACCTGGCCGAAATGGACCACACCCGGGCCAATGACTACCTCTTCATCGCCTTCAGCGGCGAGGAAAAGGGCCTGTACGGGTCCAACTACTGGACCAAGAACCCCACGGTGCCCATCGCCGAGCTCAACTACATGATCAACCTGGACATGGTGGGTCGCCTGGACACCGCCAAGGCGATCGGCGTCAACGGTGTAGGCACCTCGCCCGCCTGGGCCGAGGTGTCGCGGATCCTGGTGGGCGACCTGAAGGTGAAGACCACCACCAGCGGCATCGGCCCGAGTGACCACACCAGCTTCTACCTGCAGGGCGTTCCGGCCATCCACTTCTTCACCGGCACCCATGCCGACTACCACAAGCCCAGCGACGACGAGGAGAAGATCAACTACGACGGCATGCTGCGCATCACGCGCTACATCGAGTCGCTCATCGCCACGCTCAACGATGATGGCAAGCTGGCCTTCACCAAGACCGAGGAGGTGAACACCGAGAACACGCCGCGGTTCAAGGTGACGCTGGGCGTGGTACCCGATTATCTCTACGACGGGAAGGGCATGCGCATCGATGGGGTCACCGAAGGAAAGCCGGCGGCCAATGCAGGCCTGCGAAAAGGCGATGTGGTCATCGCCATCGGCGACCTGCCGGTGACCGACATGATGGGCTACATGAAGGCCCTGGGGCAGTTCAACAAGGGCGACACCGCCCCGGTGAAGGTGCTGCGCGAAGGCCAGGAGGAGGTGGTGCAGGTCACGTTCTGAGCCACCCGACCGTTTGGCGCAATGTCGGGTATTGCACCTGTAGCGTCGACCCACCGGGTCGACCCAGTGGGGTGACGGTGCAAGTGCAATTGATGAGCGATATTCGCCGATGATGAACGATGCACAGAAGATCGCAGTTATCGGCGCCGGCAGCTGGGGCACCGCCCTGGTGAAGCTCCTCTCCACCAATACGACCCGTGTGGGCTGGTGGGTGCGCCGCCCGGAGACCATCGCCCACATCAGCAAGTACGGCCATAACCCGGACTACATCAGCGCCGCCCAGTTCGAGGTGGAAAGGCTGGCGATGGACAGTGACATCCATGCCGTGGTGC
>CAUJFM010000069.1 GCA_963169595.1 Bacteroidota bacterium
CTGATGCAGGGCTTGGAGGCCCTGGGGCGCCGCACCGACATCAATGACCTGATCGCCAACACGGTGGGCGCGCTCGCCGCCGGGTGGTTCGCGCGGTGGCGCATCCGCAAGGGCCTGCCCGTGCTGCCGCTCACCCGGGCCTGACGCGCTCCGCTAACTTTACCGGCAGCCATGGCCATCACCAAGACCCCTGTCCGCATGCCCACCGTGCCCCACACCGCGCCCACCAACGATCAGGTGGGCATCGAGGAGCGCGTGGCCCGCATCAAGACCCGCAGCATCAAGAAGGAGACCAAGGTGCAGGGCATGAAGCTGGCCCTGAGCATGATCGACCTCACCACCTTGGAAGGAGCCGACACGCCCCACAAGGTGCAGCAGCTCTGCTTCAAGGCCATGCACCTGCACGACAGCCTGCCCGGCCTGCCGAAGGTCGCGGCCATCTGCGTGTACCCCTCGCTGGTGAAGGTGGCGAAGAAGGCCCTTGGCGACAGCGGCGTGAAGGTGGCCAGTGTGAGCACCGCCTTCCCCAGTGGACAGGCCCCGCGCAACGTGAAGATCGCCGACACGCGGTTCGCCGTGAGCGAAGGTGCCGACGAGATCGACATGGTGATCAGCCGGGGCAAGTTCCACAACGGCGACTACAACTTCGTCTTCGACGAGATCGCGGCGATCAAGGAAGCCTGCGGCGATGCGCGGTTGAAGGTGATCCTGGAGACCGGCGAGCTGGGGACCTACGACAAGGTGCGCCTGGCGAGCGACATCGCCATCGCGGCCGGCGCCGACTTCATCAAGACCAGCACCGGCAAGATCAACCCGGCCGCCACCATGGAGGTGACGCTGGTGATGCTGCATGCCATCCGCGATCACTACCTGAGGACCGGCCGGATGATCGCCATGAAGCCCGCCGGTGGCATCCGCAAGAGCAAGGAGGCCCTCCACTACCTGATGATGGTGAAGGAGGAGCTTGGTACCGAATGGCTGGACCCGCACTGGTTCCGCTTCGGTGCCAGCAGCCTGGCCAACGACATCCTGATGCAATTGCAGAAGGAGGCCGACGGGCACTACCAGAGCGCGGACTACTTCAGCATCGACTGAGCGCCTTGAAAAAGCGAGACCCGGCCGGTAACCAGTACCGCCGGGCCTCGGAACGGGGGAGGTCTTCACTGCTCCGGCATCGACCTGCCACCCCGGTAACTTCCACGTGCCGTTCTATCCCGGCGGCCGGCCGCTTGTGCAGCGGTTCCGCGGGGGACAACTTCGGCGGTGAGCCTGCTTTCGGAAGGAGTGGGACCGCGGACTCGTCAGCATGGGAGGAAGACAAAATTCCAGGATCAAGCGGGTGTTGTCCATCGCATGAAAGTAGGTCCACCCCGTGGCCGGATGCTCCCTGAAAAGGCGAGACCCGGTCGGTAACCAGTACCAGCCGGGCCTCGGAACGGGGGAGGTCTTCACTGCTCCGGTTTCGACCTGCCAACCCGGAATGATCAAGGGTCCAACAACGTGTTCAGTCCCAGCAGGCAGCCGAGGCACACGATCAGCGCCACCCACCAGAGGATGGAGGAGATCCTGGTCCGCTTGTCGCTTGTGCGTGGGGCCTGGTGTTCCATGGTGCGTGCCATTGGGTACAAAGCTCCCGGGCTGAACAGGCCTTGTCCAACGTCTTTTACACAGGTATGGGGCACGTCTTTTTCACGTAGTGACCGGCGTCGTCAGCGTGTATTACCTTCGGGCACCCGGCGTTCAACGACCACCATCCGCAGGTCATGAGGACACATCACTGCTTCGCCTTCGCGCTCTTTCTGCTCGCTGCTCAGCCTGTGAGCGCCCAAACACCCCGCTTCGACCTCGGTCTGCTGGCCGGCCCAAGCCTCTCGTGGCTCCGTGGCAGCGCTGTCATCGACGGTGCCGATGCCCTCCTCACGCCCGCCGCAGGCCTCACGTTCCAGGTCGACCTGTCGGAGCATTTCGGCATCCGCCTCGGCGCAGGCTACCAGCGCAAGGGCGTCCGCGATGAGGTGCTCTTCACCGATGTGAACGGCACCCCCACGGGTACCGCCGATGTGGCCTACATCACCGACTTCCTCACCTTCCCCCTCATGGCGCGATACGCCTTCGGCCAGGCGACCCGCTTCTCCGTCGGGTTGGGCCCGTATGCCGGCATGCTGTTGCAGGCGCAGGAGCGATGGAGCGGTGAAGGGCTGGAGGGTGGCACCAATGACCGCACCGACGACCTCGAGCCGTGGGACTTCGGCCTCAGCGCCAGCGTCGGCGCGGCCTGGTCGCTCGGCGGCAACCTGTGGCTCAACGCCGAGGTGCGCTATGACAAGGGCCTCACCAACATCAGCGCGCTGCCGGTGATGAACGATGGGGAGGTCCGAACCAACGCGGTGAGCCTGCTGGTGGGCTGCAGCTACCGGTTCGGTAAGGTGATGTAGCGCACACGGAACGCGTTACGGCGCGTGCTCAAGTAGAATCGTGGAGTCTACCTTCGCTCACCGCCTGCGCCGTTCCGGCTTCGGCGGACAACGCAATGGCAACCAAGAAGAAGTCCCTCGACTGGACCCTCTCCACTGTCCCCGAGTCCAAGGACGACGTCCGTATTTTCCGATGATCCGATTTCTTTTTGACCCATTAGGCGATTGGCACGACGACCTTGTGCTCAAGATCGATGGACTTCCCAGCATGGCCCTGGTTGTTGATAGTCATTACCTGTCGGGCTTCTTGGGCGAGAAGGATGAAGAGGAAGTCAGTGATGTTCGACGCAACGTTGTCCTGCGCTATATCGACTTCGTTCAGGAGCAGATCACGTCGATCAATGGGCAGGCTCGCTTCATTGCTGTAGATCTCAGTGATCAGTGCGTCGGCGGACTTTTGGTCAAGGTTGGGAAGAAGGGACTCTTGAGCGTGAAGTATGTTTGGTCCAATGTGCTCGCGGGGTACGAGGTGAGCTTTAAGAGCGACTTTGAAAGTGTCAATTGGAAAGAAGAACGTGAATGGCAATTGTCCAAGGACGCTGTTCTCGAAGGCTTGAACTGGAGTAAACGAACGATCGCTGGAAGTCATGAGTAAGAAGAAGACACTCGATTGGCAATTGGCCCCAGCCCCCGAGTCCAAGGACCACGTCCGCATCAACGAGCAATACGAGCTCTTCATCGGCGGCAAGTGGCAGAAGCCCAAGAGCGGGAAGTACTTCGACACCATCAACCCCGCCAACGAGAAAAAGCTCGCGCTCATCGCTGAGGCCAACGACGCCGATGTGGACGCCGCCGTGAAGGCCGCCCGCAGCGCCTACGACACCGTGTGGAGCAGGATGCCCGCCGCCGAGCGCGCCAAGTACATCTACCGCATCGCGCGCCTGCTGCAGGAGAAGGCCCGCGAGTTCGCCGTCATCGAGAGCATGGACGGCGGCAAGCCCATCCGCGAAAGCCGCGACGTGGACGTGCCCCTCGCCGCCGCGCACTTCTTCTACTACGCCGGTTGGGCCGACAAGCTCCACTATGCGTTCCCCGGCAAGACCGTATCGCCGCTCGGCGTGGCCGGCCAGGTGATCCCCTGGAACTTCCCGCTGCTCATGGCCGCGTGGAAGCTCGCGCCCGCCCTGGCCTGCGGCAACACCGTGGTGCTGAAGCCCGCCGAGACCACGCCGCTCACCGCGCTCAAGCTCGCCGAGATCCTGCAGGAGGCCGAGCTCCCCGATGGCGTCGTCAACATCGTCACCGGCGCGGGCGCCACGGGCGCAGCGGTGGTGAGCCACCCCGATGTGAACAAGGTCGCCTTCACCGGCAGCACCGGTGTGGGCAAGCTCATCCAGCGCGCCACGGCGGGCAGCGGCAAGAAGCTCACCCTCGAGCTCGGCGGCAAGGCCCCCAACATCATCTTCGCCGATGCCACCATCGACCAGGCCGTCGAAGGCATCATCAACGGCATCTACTTCAACCAAGGCCACGTGTGCTGCGCCGGCAGCCGCCTCTTCGTGGAGGAGGCCGTGTACGACGAGGTCATCCGCAAG
>CAUJFM010000070.1 GCA_963169595.1 Bacteroidota bacterium
CCGAGCTGATCGACGATGGCACGAGCGGCCTCTTGTACGAGGGCGGAGCAGGGCCACTGGCCGATCGCATGGGTCAACTGGCGGGCGATGCGGTACAGGCGCGTATCATGGGCCAGGCGGCGCAGGCCAGTAGTGTCGCGCGCTTCTCCGTGGAACGCTGCTGCACCGAGGTGCACGCGGCGTACCAGGAGGTGCTCAAGGGCTGTTGATCGCTTTCTCCCGGGAAGCGCCACCTTTGCGGCCCGGCCTTGTGAAGTCCGCATGCTGCCCCGCATCACCATCATCACCCCCAGCTACCAGCAGGCCCCCTACCTGGAGGAGTGTATCCGTTCCCTGCATGACCAGGGCTATCCCGATCTGGAGCACATCATCGTGGACGGTGGCAGCACCGATGGCTCGCGTGAGATCATCGAGCGGTATGCGGACAAGCTGGCCTGGTGGTGCTGCGAGAAGGACAAGGGGCAGAGCGATGCCATCAACAAGGGACTGGCGCGCGCAACGGGCCAGGTCTTCGGCTGGCTGAACAGCGACGACCTGCTGCTGCCGGGATCCCTGCACGCGGTGGGGGAGGCCTTCGCCGAGCACCCGGACATGACGGTGTTCACCGGTGTGCGCATCGAGCGGGCGGCCGATGGCACCGAGCGCGCGTTGGCGCAGGACGATCCCGGCGATACCGACGGGTACTACATCCATCCGCGGATCAATCAGCAATCCACCTTCATGCGGATGGACCTGGTGAAGGCCCTGCCCGGTGTGGAGGAGAAGCTGCACTACGTGATGGACTATGAGCTCTGGCTGCAGCTGATGTTCCGTCACGGCACCACCGATGTGTGGGTGGACCCGCGGCCCTTGTCGGTGTTCCGCCTGCATCCCGTGAGCAAGACCAGCACGGTGCACCACCGCTTCCTGGACGAGATCGCCAGCATGCTGCATGGCCTGGCGATGGCCACCGGGCAGCAGGTCCTGGCCGGCGTACTGGAGAAGGGGCACCGCATCACGCCCGGTCTGCGCGACATTCCGGTCACAACGGCCCATGGCGACCTCGTCCGCCGGATGGTGGTGTGGTTCCTGCTGCGTTGGCACCATCGCATCTATTCCGCCGGTGACCTGCGCATGATGAAGGCCTTCCTGCAGGAGGCACGTCCGGCGGAGAAGGAGCTGGATGCGCAGGAGCGGACCTGGCTTCGGATGGTGGAGCAGGAGGCGGATGTGGCCAACTGGCCGTTGTTCCGCCTGCGCCGCAAGTGGCGCCACCTGCGCGGCCGGGCCTGAGCTGCGCGGTGGGCGGCTATCTTCGCCGCAGGGTCCGCGTGGGCCTGCCATCCAGACCCAGAGCGATGAAGGTGAGCGTGGTGGTCCCGGTCTACAACAAGGGACCGTACCTGCAGGAGAGCTTCGAGAGCATCTTCGCCCAGACCTACACGGACCTGGAGATCATCGCCATTGACGACCGCAGCACCGACGACAGCCTGGAGCGGCTTCTGGCCCTGCGCGATCCGCGGCTCCGTGTGGAACGTTTGGAGCGCAACATGGGCCATCCCATGGCCACCCAGCGCGGCTTCGACCTGGCCACGGGACGTTATGTGGTGCGTGCCGATGCCGACGACATCCACCTGCCGCAGCGTATCGCCCAGCAAGTGGCCTTCATGGAGGCGCATCCCGAGGTGGGCGTGAGCAGCTCGTGGATGCGTACGTTCGGCGCGGAGGAGGTGGTGTGGGAGATGCCCTTGGAGGACGCCGACTGCAAGGCCGAGATCCTCTTCGGCATGCCCGTGTTGGACCCGGCGAGCATCATCCGCACCGAGGTGATGCGCGCCCACGACATCCGCTACCATCCCGAATGGCCGCGTGTGGGTTCCGATCGCCTGTTCTTCCTGCAGTTCCTCAGGCACACGCGTTATGCCAACCTGCCCGAGGTGCTGGTGCGGTACCGCGTCGGCGCCCAGAACAACAACTATGGCCAGAACATGCTCCAGCGGCGTGAGGAGGTGATGCGCCACGTGTTCCGGTTGCTCGGGCTGGAGGTCAGCGAGGAGCAGTTCGGGACACACCTGATGCTGATGCGCGCCTTCCGGCGTGATCCCGATGCCGCCGATATCCGGCGTCTGCGGCAGTGGGTGGACGAGCTCCTGGCGATCAACGGCCGGCTGAAGCTCTTCCAGGAGAAGGAGTTCCGTGAGCGCACGGGGAAGGCCTGGGACAAGCTCTTCCATTTCCTGCCGGCCTACGGCGTGGCACCGGCCCTGGCCCACCTGCGCAGCAGCGGTCACTGGCCCATGGACCGCGTGGCCTACCTCGCCAAGTACACCCTGAACCGATGGCTGCGGGGGGCGAAGGCGTGACGGTGAGCGTGGTGCTCCCCGTGTACAACAAGGCGCCTTTCCTGCGCGCATGCATCGACAGCATCCTGGGGCAGAGCTTCACGGACCTCGAGCTCATCGCGGTGGATGACCGCAGCACGGATGAGAGCTTGTCCATCCTGCGTGCAGTGGGTGATCCGCGGTTGCGGGTCATCGCACTCGATCTCAATCTGGGCCCTGCGGGCTGCGCGCAGCGTGGCTTCGATGTCGCGCAAGGGCGCTACATCGTGCGCATGGATGCTGATGACGTGATGGTGCCGCACCGCATCGCCGCACAGGTGGCCTTCATGGATGTGCATCCCGATGTGGGCATGAGCGGTTCGCACATGGTCGTGCTGGACCGACCTGGTGACCTGCGGCGTGCTTCCTTGAGCGATGTGGATTGCCGCGCCGGTGTGCTCTTCCAGATCCCGGTGTATCAACCCTCTTCCATCTATCGGCGCGCGGTCCTGGTGGAGCATGGCATCCGGTTCGAGGATGGCTGGCCGCGCTACGGTGAGGACTGGCTCTTCCAGTTGCGTCTGTTGAAGGTGACCCAGGTGGCCAACCTGGACGAGGTGCTGGTGCATTACCGCGTGGGGCCGCAGAACAGCACCCAGGGCCGTGACCGCGCCAGCGACCTGCGCATGCTCTTCGGTGCCGTGCTTGCGTGGTATGGACTGCCTCATGATGCCAGCAGTCTGCGGCATCATCTGCATGCGGTGAAGTTCTACGGCGAGGGTTTCTCGGTTCATGATGTCGCGGGCCTGCGCAACTACCTCGATGGTCTGCGCGATCAGGTGCATCGCCGTGGCCTCTTCGATGAGGCCGCTTTCGCGCGACGCGTGGACCGCATCTGGGACGACCTGGCCTACCAGCTGCCACGCCTGGGCCGCGGCGCCCTCTGGGCCTACCTGCGCAGGGACCGTTCGCCTTCCGTGGCCAAGTTCAGGTACCTGCTCTCCTCGTTCATCAGCGGCCGCACCTACACCGCCGAAGCATGAACCAATACCTTGCACGGTAGGCGTGCATCGCATCGTGAAGGTCGCTGTTGTCATACCCTGCCACAACGTGGAGGACCACGTGGAGCCGGCGCTGCGTTCCGTGCTGGGCCAGACCCACAACGAGCTGGATGTGGTGGCGGTGGATGATGGGAGCACGGATGGTACGGGTGGCGTTCTGCAGCGTCTGGCGGCCACGCATCCAGGCCGGTTCAGGATCATCACCCAGCCCAATCGCGGGGCCTGCGCGGCGCGCAACGCAGGCCTGAAGGCCACCGAGGGCGCGTATGTCCAGTTCCTCGACGCCGATGATGTGCTGCTCCCGGACAAGATCGCCGGCCAGGTCGCTTTGGCCCAACGGGAGCAGGCCCCTGCGCTGATCGTGGGCGGCTATCGCAATGTGTACCTCGATGGGTCAGCGAAGGAGATCAGGCCGCATGTGGACGATGCGTGGATGGCGCTGGTGCGCACCAGGCTGGGCACCACCACCGCCGATCTCTGGCGGCGCGAGGACCTGGTGCGGGCGGGCGGATGGGACGAGCAGCTGGCCAGCAGCCAGGATTACGAACTGGCCTTCCGGCTGTTGCGGGCTGGAGGCCGTGTGGCGTGGGATGACCGCATTACGGCCGAGGTGCTCAAGCGCGAACGCGGATCCATCAGCCGCACCAATGAGCTGAAGAACTGGGAGCGTTACATCGCGCTCCGCGTGGCGGTCCGTGAGCATCTGCGCACCTCGGGCCTTCCGAACGCCGATACGATCATCGCCGAGTGCGATCAATACCTCTTCCGCGCTGTGCGGGTCATCGGTCGCACCGATCCCGCCCAGGCGGCGGCGCTGTTCGCCCAGGTGATGCCCGCCGGTTTCGTTCCGCAGGCGGGGGAGGCCCTTTCCGCGACCTATGTGGCGCTGTACCGCCTGTTGGGCTTCCGTGGTGCGGAACGCGCTGCGGCCGCATTGGATAACTTGCGGCGCCTGTTCGGCCGGCGATGATCAAGACCCGCGAGGACCTGAGGAACTATCTGGAAGCCGACCGTGTGGCGCTGAAGCGCACGGGCGGCAGGCCCTTGTTCTACGATGAGGTCTGGCGCTTCCAACGCCTGCTGCGCCGGGTGGAGTACCTGCTGAACAACCGCGAACGACTGGGGCTGGTGGGGCGGCTGCGCCACAAGGTGCTGTCCTTCCTGCTCCATCGCCAGGGCGTGCGCTGCGGCTTCGAGGTGCCGCCGAACACCTGCGGGCCGGGCCTGTCCATCGCCCACAGGGGCACCATCATCATCCACCCCGAGGCCCGCGTGGGCCGTAATTGCCGCCTCCATGTGGACGTGGTGATCGGCACGCGGCCGGGTCCGTCGGAGCGGGTGCCGCGCATCGGAGACAACTGCTACATCGGCCCGGGCGCCAAGATCTTCGGCGACATCGTGCTCGGAGACAACCTGGTGGTGGGCGCCAATGCCGTGGTGAACACCTCCTTTCCCGAAGGGCACATGACCATCGCTGGCGTACCGGCCCGGAAGGTGAGCGACACCCCCAGCGACGAGTACATCATCGCCACCAGGACCCGCAACGCATGAAGAAGCTGCTCGTGGTGGTGGGCACACGCCCCAACTTCATCAAGGTCACACGCTTCAAGCGGGTGGCTGCGCAACGCGGAACGATCGATGTGCGCATCGTGCACACCGGACAGCACTTCAGCGCCAACATGGCCGACGTGTTCTTCGAGCAGTTCGGTCTGGTGCCCGACCGCTTCCTGAACATCGGCGCGGGAAGTCCCAACACCCAGATGGCCCAGGTGATGCTGGGGCTGGAGACCGTGATCTCCGAAGAGAGACCCGATCTGGTGATGGTGGTCGGCGACGTGAACAGCACGCTCGCTGCGGCCATCACCGCGAACAAGATGGGCGTGCGCATCGGGCATTTGGAAAGCGGCCTGCGGAGCTTCGACCGCAGCATGCCCGAGGAGCATAACCGCGTGCTCACCGATGCGATCACCGACCACTTCTTCATCACCGAGCAGAGCGGGCTCGACCACCTCCGGAACGAGGGTAGGCCGGAGGAGGCCCTCCACTTCGTGGGCAACACCATGATCGACACGCTGGTGGCCTTCGATCCACAGGTGCAGGCCTCACCCGTGCTGGAACAACTGGGGTTGGGACAAGGCGGCCATGTGCTCATGACCATCCATCGCCCTGCCACGGTGGACGTGCCCGAGCGGCTGTCGGCCCTGCTGGACCTGATCGCCGACGTATGTGTTTCAGGGCGGAAAGTGGTCTTCCCGATACACCCGCGGACCGTGAAGCACATCGAAGCCTTCGGGCTGAAGGCCAAGGCGGACGCGATCCAGGGGCTGGTGCGCACGGAACCGCTGGACTACTTCGCCTTCCAGAAGTTGGTGGGCACCTGTGCCTTCATCCTCACCGACAGCGGCGGCATTCAGGAGGAGAGCACCTTCCGCCGCGTGCCTTGCCTAACGCTGCGCCCCAACACGGAACGCCCCATCACGGTGACCATGGGCAGCAACGAGCTGGTGCCGCTGGACATGGATGCCGTGCGCGCCGCCATCGCCCGCATCGAGCGTGGGACCTTCAAGAAAGGCGAGGTGCCTCCGCTCTGGGATGGCCACGCCACCGAGCGGATACTGGACGTGTTGGAGCGGGTGCTGTAGGCGCGGGTGTTCTATTGCGGTCGCTTTCTCCCGGGCTCCGCAGCGCTCGTGTCGTTGGTCGGTGTATCGAACACGATGGCCTCCCCACCGTTGCGCACCACCAAACCATTGCAGGGCACGTTGCCGAAGTCGTTGGTCTGCTTGAAGGACTTATGAACGAAGGCGTTCGGTGACACTTGTTCCACGATCAGACCACTGGTGTGGTACACCACCTTCGCCGCGAAGGTGGTGCTCTCCGGTGAGGTGCACTGGGTCAAGGCCAGCACAAGGGCCAGTACCACGGGAGCGAGGGGACGTGCGGTCATCTGCAATGGATAATGTCAAAGATCGGGTCCGTGCGGATCCTTTGGACCATCTCGTTATCTGATCCTCATGATCGACCTTTGCCGCCATGCTCCTCTACCTCACCTACAACGACCAGCCCAGTGGTGTTTATTGGAGCCAGGTGACGGACGTGGTGGAGCACCTGAACACGCTCGGAGGGGCGAAGGGCCTGCCTACTGATCAGCGGGTGAAGCTGGTGGCCCTGGTCTCCCTGAGGGGCTATTGGAACACACGGATGGTCATTCGGCAGCGCATGCCCGATGCCCTGGTGCTGCCCATGGTGCCTCGCGCACACAACTGGCGGATCAACTGGATCTGGTTGTGGCTCGTGTGTCTGTGGTATCGTCCTTCGGGGATCATCGGGCGCGGGGTGTTCGCCACGGCGCTGGCCCTGAGGATGCGCAGGAGGCGACTGGTGCAGCGCGTATGCCTGGATGGACGCGGTGCTTATGGTGCCGAGTGGGAGGAGTACCGCATCGTGGACGATGACCGTCTCATTGAGGAGTGTGCCCGGATGGAGCGATCAGCCGTGCTGGAGGCTGATCTGCGCATTGCTGTAAGCGAGGCACTCGTGGACCATTGGCGGGAGCGCTTCGGTTATGCGGAACCCTACCATGTGGTCATTCCCTGCACCTTGGGCCGCGACCTGGAGAGGTCCAGCGGTTCGACAAAGGGGGCGACGGGCCTGCGCGGGGAGTTGGGCTGGTCAGCGGAGGATCTCGTGCTGGTCTATTCCGGCAGTACGGTGGGTTGGCAGTCCTTGGGCCTGCAGGCGCGCGTGCTGGCCGAGCTGATGACCTCCGACCCCCGGGTGCGCGTGCTCTTCCTCACGGGGGGGGATGCCCACATCGCTGAACTGGAGCGGCACTTCCCGGGTCGGGTGGCCCGGCGCTGGCTGCCGCACGGGGAGGTGCATGCCGCGCTGGCCGCCTGTGACTATGGTTTGCTGATGCGCGAACCCTCGGTGACCAATCGCGTGGCCTCTCCCACCAAGTTCGCCGAGTACCTCAGTGCTGGTCTCCCGGTGCTCATTTCCGAGGGGTTGGGCGATGTGGCCGCGCTGGTGCAGCGTGAACAGCTCGGCCTGGTCTGGACCGGGCAGGAACTGGGCGGACTATCGGTGCCCTCGGCTGAGCTCCGTGAGCGGGCGCGGCAGGCGGCGAAGGTGCACTTCGCCAAGGCGGCCTTCGCGGAAGCCTATCACCACCTCTTGCGTTGCATGGGTCCGGCCCGCATGGCGCGTAACGGTGCGCGCGTGAAGCCATCGGGCAAGGTGCATGCGCTGGTGTCCATCATCGTACCCAGCTACAACAAGGGGCGCTATGTGGAGGAGATGGTGGCCTCCGTACAGGCGCAGACCCATCGCAACTGGGAGATGCTCTTCATCGACGATGGGAGCACTGACACGACCCGGGACATCCTCACGCGGATGGCGGCGGCCGATGATCGCATCAAGTTGCACTTCCAGGACAGCAACCGCGGCGCGAACCATTGCCGGAACCTCGGTATCCAGTTGGCCGCAGGTGACCACATCATGTTCTTCGATGCGGACGATGTGCTCGCTCCGCACTGCCTGCAAAGCCGGTTGGACGCCGATCCGGAGGGCACCTGCGACCTGGTGGTGTCCACCATGGAGGTGTTCCGCGGAACGCCAGGCGAGGGCGGCAACCGCTGGGTGCCCTCGGCACGGGACCCCTTGGGCGAGTTCCTGCGGCACAACCTCCCTTGGTCCGTGATGCAGCCCCTCTGGCGGAGCAGCTTCCTGCGCTCTCTGGGCGGTTTCGACGAGACCTTCTCGCGCCACCAGGACGTGGAGTTCCACACCCGCGCCCTGTTCCATCCCTGCGTGCGCTACCTCACCATGGCCGGTGATCCAGACTGCTTCTACCGGATCGCGGAGGAACGAAAGGTGCTTCGTCCGTTCGCTTTGCTGGAGGGCTTCACCACGTCGGCATTGCAGTATTACCGCAAGTTCCTGGACCGTGCCCGGGGCAGCGGAAGGCACCGGCTGCTCGTGGGCATCATCTACCAGACCCATGTGCAATTGCTGCACAACCGCAAGGTGGGGCTCATCAGCAACGCGGAGTTCGAGCAGCTGTACCGACGGCTCCTGGCCCCGGACATCCTCCGGGACATGGGCCTGCCAAAACGGGCGTTGCTATCCCTGTCAGGTGCCTATCACGCACTGCCCATCCGGATCCCTGGCGTGAACCGGATGCTCTATTGGCTGATGACGCGCTGATCGTTCAACCGTGGCGAAGAAGGCCACGCAAGCGATTGGCCCAGCTGAACCCGAACAGCCGATGCAGGAGCAGGTAGCCGTTGCCGGTGGCGGGTGACCGCCGTGGTACGAAACCGTGTGGCATGTGCGCCTGGTAGAGCTCCACCGCACGCTCCGGCGCGTGCAGGTACAAGGTGCGGATGCTGTCGAAGAGCACCTGCAGGTAGGGTTGGAGGTCCAGGTCGGACCGGGTCTTCCGCAGGTGCTCAACGATCCGCACGCGCAGGTCCACGAAGCGCTCCCAGTTCCGGTCCAGGCCGGTCTGCGAGATCGAACCTCCGGGCCGCTGGTGGATCTCGGTGAGCACCTCGGGATCGTGCACCACCCGGGCGCCCTGTTGCAGCATTCGGAACATCAGGTCGTATTCCTGACTGCTGCCCAGCCCTTCCCGCCAGCCA
>CAUJFM010000071.1 GCA_963169595.1 Bacteroidota bacterium
CGTGTAGGTGTACACCCCAGCGGTCATCGTCGCGGGATCGAACTGTCCACCGGTCACAGCACTGGGCCCGCTCCACGCACCACCGGCATCGGGTGTTCCACCGAGCTGCGCGAAGAGCGACACCGCCGCATCGCTGCTGCAAAGTGTGATGCTGCCATCCGTGCCTGCATCGGGCTCAGGTGCGATGGTCACGGTGAGCGTGGCCACATCGTTCGGGCAGGGTGCCGCTCCACCGACCGTGTAGGTGTACACACCACCTGGATCTACGGCAGGGTCCAGTCCACCCGGCACCACGGCGCCCCCAGGCCCGGTCCATGTTCCGGTCCCATCCGGTGTGCCGCCGAGGTAGTTCACCAGCACGATGGGCGCGCTCGATGAGCACAGCGACACGACATCATCGGCACCGGCATCGGGCGGGGTGTTCACGCCCAGGGTGATCGTGGCGCTGGCTGCCGGGCAGGGCGCCGTGCCGGGCACCGTGTAGGTGTATGCGCCGGTGGCGCTGGTGCCCGGTGTGAAGGTGCCGTTGAACGACCCGCCACCGGGGGCGGTCCAGGTGCCGCCCGCCTGCGGGGAACCGCCCAGTTGGGAGAACAGCGTGAAGGGGGCGTCGGTGCTGCAAACGGTGAGGTTCGTGCCCAGGCCGGCATCCGCCAGCGGGCTCACCGTAACGCTCACGGTGGAGCTCGCTGCCGTGCTGCCGCAGGCCCCTGACCCACTAACGGTGTAGGTGTAGATGCCGGGTGGGTCCGCGCCGGGAACGAACATTCCGGAGTGCGCGGCGCCAGAAGGGTTGGTCCAGGTGCCACCTGCTGTCGGTGTTCCTCCCAGTGCGTTCAACAGGTTCGTGGCCGGTCCGTTCGCACACAGGGTGAGCGATCCGTTCGTGCCAGGGTCCAGGGTGTTGTCCACGGTGATGGTCATGCAGTCCGTACTGCTGCATGCCGGGTGCCCTTGTTGGTAGACCGTGACACAATACGTGGTGGTACCGCCCACCGTCGCGGTCGGGTTCGGGATGTTCGGGTTGCTCAGGCCCGTTGTGGGCGTCCAGCTGTACACGAAGTTCCCGCCGGGGCAGGTGGCCGTGCCGGACCAAAGCACACCTCCACCCGGTCCCTGTGGTGAGGCATAGACCACCGCGCCCGTACTGTTGAAGAGCGTGAACGATTGCTCGCCATTGTAGGTGCTGCCGACGGTGTAACTGATCGAGATCGTACTTCCTGATGTCACCGGTATCGTCGTCGAGCCCTGCGAGCCGTTCAGTAATGTCCAGGAGCTGGGCGTACCATTCACGGTGATGGTCACGTTCGATCCGTTGGAACCGCCGAACAATCCGGTCCAACCATCCCCGAACGAATCATACAGGGTCAAGGTGTAGTTGCAGTTCGTCGCGAAGCCGCCGCTGGAGACGCTGGCTCCCAACTGCACGGGCGTGTTGCAGGTGGATGCGTCCGGACCGGCGTTCACTTGTGGTCCCGGTACGATCGTCACCGTCAACGTGGTGTCGTAGTTGCAGCCGAAATTGTCCGTGACGTGGTAGGTGTAGGTGTAGCTGCCCGCAGCTGGCGGGGTCACGCATGGCTGGTCGCATCCCGCACTGTTCGAGGTGATGTTGGGGCCGGTCCAGTAGGTGCTGTCGCAGGCAGCGCCGTACACGGGTGTGAACTCGATCAGGTCGTCGTACAGCGAGGGGTCGAAGGTGAGCCCCCAGTTGCAGATGAAGCCGTTGTCCGAGGCCCACATGTCGCACACCTGGATCGTCCAGGTCCCGTTCAATTGTGAACCCACAAGGCCGCTCAACGGGTTCAGGCTTTCATAGGTGCCGCTGGGCAGGGTCACACCCGTATTGTCCACCCAGGTGCCGTTCGTGGCCGTTGGACTGAAGCAGTAGTTCCAGCAGGTGCCCTGCTCGTTGGGCTGAAAGTCATCATCCACGGGAACACCGAGGAAAGTGCCTCCACCACCCTGCTGGTGCAGCACCACGGTCTCACCGGTGGGACTGATGATGCTGATGATGAGGTCGCCGATGAACGAGTGCTCCATCTCCATGCAGATGGACAGCAGGTCGTTCACATCCGTAAGCGTTTGTCCTGGCGGGAATTGGGAGAAGGTGAGCTCCGAGGTGAAGCAGGAGCCCACGTCGTCAGGGAGGGCCACGCTGCCGCCGAGGTCGCTCTCCGGCAGCTCGTTCCAGGTGGTTCCGTTCACCACACCCGTAAGGCACAACGTCTCGCTAACGCAGCCGGTCAGGGTCCCGGTGGTCCCGGTGAAGGTCGGCGGTGTGCCCACCATCGTGACGAGGTCGACCAGATTGGTGCTCGCGCAGCCGTTGTTGTCCACCAGGTACAATTGCGCGGTGTAGGCCCCGGGTTGCGCATAGGTGTGCGCGACGACCGCAGGTGCATTGTTCAGCACCGTGCCATCGCCAAAGTCCCAGGTGCGCGTGGCAATGGAGAAGCCAGGTGCCGCGAAGGAGGCCGTGCTGTTGAAGGTGACACTTTCGCCCGGACAGATCAGTTGCGGGTTGGCCGCACCATGCGTGGCCACGGCAGTTGGCCGGGCACAGGGCTGATAGCACGTGATGGTGGCTGCGAACACGCCGGTGCCACTGCCGTTGGACCGGAACACCACCGTGAGGCAGCCACTGCTGTTGCCGGCGGTTGCGGAGACCACCTGCCCCTGAAGACCGGTGCCGGTCCAGTTGCCCAGCAAGGGCGCGGCCGTGCTGTTCCCATCGTAGATCGCCATGAGGTCGATCGGGGCCGCACCTGCCGTGCTGAGGTTGAACGTCAGGAAGTTCAGCGAGATGGCACCACCAGGTTGGTCCGGACAGATGGTGTACGTGTAGTTCTCGTTGTTCCCGTAACCGCTTGCGCCCTGACCGCCACTGTCCAGGAAAGCACCGGCGCAGGTGTTGGTGGTCCCATTGAAGATGGGGAATGCCTGAGCGAACACCGCGTCCCCTTGGAGGATCATCAGGAGGAGCGCCACCAGGCGCGAAGGACGGAGGGACCGTAGGATGAAGGTGCGAACAAGGGGCATGCTCAGGTCCATGGTCCTGCGGATCGGTAGAGTCGCCTGTTGTCGATGCTAATGTGCCTTCATGCTGCGTTGGGAAAATAGCCGCCTGCCCTATAGCTCGGATGCCTGTAAGTGCACTTTTGGACGAATCCCCGTTTTTCACCCACGGAAAGTCCGGCCCACGAAAAAAGCGGCCGGTGGATGCTCCACCGGCCGCTTCAGCATGGATCGTTCGTCGTCAGCGCAGCAGGTTCACATGGCCGTAGATGACCCGTTCCTTCTGGGTGGAGGCCGACAGGATGCTCAATCGGTAGGCATACACACCCGAGGGCAGCACTTCACCACCGGCACCGTTCATCGTGCCATCCCAGGCCTTGAAGCGGTCCGTGGTGTTGAAGACCTCGCCGCCCCAACGATCGAAGATGATCAGCTCGTACTCCTCGGTCGCGATGTCGTTCCCGCTCACGAAGAAGGTCTGGTTGTGCTCATCGCCGTTCGGGGTGAAGGTGTTGGGCACCCACACCAGGAACTCGTCCACCACCTCCACCCAGGTGCGAATGGTGTCCGAGCAGCCCAGTTCATTGGCCACGGCCAGTTGCACGGGATAGATGCCTCCCACCTCATCGGGGAACTCCACCACGGGGTCCTGCTCGGTGCTGGTGCCGAAGTCGTCGAAGTCCCATGACCACGATACCACGTTCGGTATCGATTGGTCCGTGAACTCCACTACGGATTCGTTCACCGATGGCGGGTTGGGGTTCCACGTGAATGATGCGATCGGCACGCTGATCACGCGGATCATCTGGTTGTAGCTCGTGTCGGTCACACATCCGTTGGGCCAGGTGACCTCAACGCCCACCGTGTAGTTGCCGGCCACATTGTAAACGTGGATCACCTCTGCGGAATCCAGCAGCGTCTGTCCATTGCCGAAGCGCCAGTCCACCAACGCGCCTCCGGTGGTGTCCGTAAGCGTTAGCCCAACGGTGAAGGGTGCGCACCCGAAGATGGTGTCCGCGGTCAGTTCAAGTGGTGGTGTCTGCAGGATCTCCAACGGAGCGCAGCTGGTCACTGGCGGGGTCTCGCAACCATCGCTCACGGTCAGGCACACGGTTCCGGATACAGGAAGCGTGAAGGTGGCCGAGGGCTCATTCTGCGGTCCCTGTCCCCAGTCGAACTGATACGCACCATCGCCACCGGCCACGTTCAGGGCGGTGTAGATCACGGGCAGCCCGAAGCACTCGGTATCGGGCTCCAGCGTGGTGAAGGTCAGCGGTGGGAGCACGGTCACGGTGGTGTTCGCACCCGTCAGCACGCATCCGTTCGCATCGGTCGCCACTGCGGAATAGGTGGTGGTGTTAGCAGGGCTCACCAGGTGCGGGCCGCTGCCCGATGGGCCGGGAGTCCACGCCAGGGTCACCTGTCCGGTCCCGCCCGTGGTGGTCGCTCCGATCAGGGTGGTGCCGGTCAGGCAGATGGTGGTATCCGCCGAGATCAGGTCCCAGGCGAGCGGCTCAGGTTCGGTGATGGTGGCCGTGAGGGTGTCCACACAATCGTTCGCTGCGGGACCACTTTCGGTCACCACCACGGTGTAGGTGCCGGCCGGGGCGGTAAGCGTGTTCCCGTTCACCCCCTGCACATTGCTCACCACAGTTCCCTGCGCATCCGTCCACAGGTAGTTCCAAGGACCACCCAGCCCCGTGCTGATGATCTGGATCTGGCCATCGCCACCATTGCACAGCACGTTGGTCACCAAGCTATCGTTCTCCAGGAACGAAGGAGGGGCCACCTCCACGGTATCGGTGGTGAAGCACCAAGGCTGGCCGGGCGGATGCACCATCACCACGAACTCCGTGGGTTGGGTGATCTGTGTCAAGGTGGACGCACTGGTGGGCGATACCACACCAGCGGCCGGTGTCCAGGAGTAGACGACCGGACCACTGTTGGGACCGCAGTTGGCGGTGCCGTTCCATAGGGTGCCCGTTGGCGGTCCGTTGGGCGAGCTGTACAGCGTGGCACCCGAGTAGCTCGTCAGTGAAAGGGAGTTCTCGTTGTTCCAGAAGGCGCCTGCTGTGAAGACCAACGCGATCGTGGCGCCGGTCTGCACGGTGATCGGATAGGATCCGGAATTGCCGCCCGGTGGAAGGCTGTAAGTGGTGGATACCCCGTTCACCACGACCTGCACATTGGCGCCACCGTTCCAACCATCGCCGAAGCTGTCGAACAGGTTCAGGGTGTAGGTGCAGGGCAGCGGGGGGGGAGGGAAGGCCACGATCGCGGCATCCAATTGGGCCGGATCGCTGCAGCCAACGCCTGGGGTCACCGTGGCCTCCACCACGGGTGCGTTGGTCACGGTCACCGTGATCGTGGTGTCGTAGGTGCAGCCGAAGTTGTCGGTGATGGAGAAGGTGTACGGGAACACGCCGGGGTCCTCCATCGTCACGCTCACCGACATCGGGTCGCTCGGGTTCACCACCACATTGGGTCCCGACCAGGACATCGAGTCCGTGGTGTATCCGATCACGGGTGTGAATTGCACCAGGTCGGGATACAGGGCCGGGTTGAAATCCATGTTCCACGCGCACAGGAATCCATTGTCGATGCCCCACAGGTCGGTGAAGGAGATGGTCCACGTGCCGTTCAGGGGGCATCCGATCAGGTTGTTCAGGCTGCCCACGCTGGAATAGATGCCGGGCTGCAGGGCCGTGCCACCAGTGCCCGAAGGCATCGTCGATCCGGCCCCCACTGATTGCACCCACGTGCCGTTCGGGGCATTCGGTGCCCAACAATAGTTCCAACAAGTTCCCGGAACCGGGTTGGATTCGTCGCCATCGTTAGCGCCACCCAGATAAGTGCCACCGCCCCCTTGTTGGTGAAGCACCACGTTCTGTCCGCTGGGACAGGTCAGGGAGATGACCAGGTCGCCCATGAACGAGTGCTCCATGTCCACACAGATGGAGAGCAGGTCGTTCACGTTCGTCAGCGTGGCCCCTGGGGAGAAGTAGGTATTGGTGACCTGGCTGGTGAAGGTGGACCCGACATTATCCGGCAGGTAGACACCGTCACCGAAATCGACCTCCGGAATGCCGGTCCAAGTGGTCGGGGTAACGATACCCAGAAGGTCCACCGTTGCCCCTTCGCATACCGTGAGGCTCTCGGTCGTCCCGGTGAAGACCGGCTGGGTGCCCACCAGCACCAGAAGGTCCACCAGGTTGGTGTTCGTGCAGCCATTATCGTCGGTCAGTGTGAGCTGGACCAGGTAATCACCCGGCTCCGTGAAGGCGTGCGTCACCACGGTCCCGTTCGCCGTGGTCCCATCATCGAAGTCCCACACCCGGTCCACGATGGTGAACCCGGTGGCCGCGGTGGATGCACTGCAATCAAAGGTCACTTCCTCCCCCACACAGACCAGCGCGGGTGCGGTTTCGCTCATTTGCGCCACCGCATTCGGAGGAATGCAGGGGGTGAAGCAGGTGATGGATGCCGCGAAAGCCCCGGTGCCGTTCGCGTTCGAGGTGAAGACCAAGGTCAGGCAACCGGTGGGATTGGTCGCTGAGGCAAAGATGATCTGCCCTTGGAGCGAGCTCCCTGTATAGGTGCCGATGAGCGGTGCGTTGGTGTCGCTGCCATCATAGATGGACAATTGGTCCAACGGCGCGGGCGCGGCGGTGCTCAGGTCGAAGATGACGAAGTTGAGGCTGATGCCGTCGCCCGTGGTGGTGGGGCAGATGGTGGAGGTATGGATCTCGTTATTGCCGTAGCCGGGCCCCCCTTCTCCGCCGCTATCCACGATGCCGCCATCGCAGGCGGTCAGGTCTCCGTTCGCAATGCTGTGGATCACCTGGGCTTGTGCACTACCTACGAGCGTGGCGGCGATCAGAAGAAGGATCGAACGGTGGAACAGGAGCAGGACGTTCGGGCGAATGAAGCTCATCGTGATCAGGAGGTCGGCAGGATGACGCATCAAGTGTGCGAAAAGTTCCCTGGCCTTTCCAAAGATCGTGGATCGGTAGGGAAGCCTTGGACCGATCTGCGAAGGATGTTGAAGGCCCGACCGGGCCAGGAACAGGAACGGCGGCCTCGTGGCCGCCGTTCCGCAAGATTGTAAAGATGCTTACTTCAGGAGGGTGACATGCCCCATGAACTCTTTCCGCACCTCCGTTCCCTTGATCTCGTAACTGATCCGGTAGGCGTAGATGTCGCTCTTCAGGATCTCCCCACCGTTCTGGTAGGAGCCCTTCCACCAGCCGGCCTGGTAGGGGTCCGTGGTGCTGTACACCACCTGGCCCCACCGGTCGAACACGATCATCTCAAAGGAGGTGATCACGGGGATGTTCGTGCTCATGCCCCAGGTCTCGTTCAGGCCGTCCCCATCAGGGGTGAAGGAGTTGGGGATGTAGGTGAACAGCACATCGTCGATGATCACCGTGTTGCAGATGGTGTCCGGGCACTCGTTGAAGTTATAGGCCACCAGGCACACGTTGTAGTTACCCGGCTCCTTGTTGGTAAAGGTGAAAGACGGGTTGGGAAGCGTGCTGCTGGTCAGCCCCGCGATGTCCCAGAGGTAGTGGTCGCTTCCCGTGGAGGTGGTGTTGAAGTAGATCGTCGGGTTCTCCACCGTGGCCGGGATGGGCGCCCATTCGAACGAAGCGACCACCGGGGGAGGACCGGTCACCGCGATGGAACCCGTTCCGATGCAATCGGCGGCGTTCCGGATGCGGATCGGGTAGATCCCTTCGCAGGCATCCGGCAGGATGGAGGTGTCTGTCCAAGTGGCACCATCATCGAAGCTGTACCAGAGGGCCTCCGGATCATACACCTCCACCTGGCCATCGCAATCGCCGGAGCAGATCACCGGTTGGGTCGCCAGTGAATCGATCTCCAGGAGGATGGGCTCATTGATGGTGACCTCGTTCGAGGCAGTGCACCCATTGTCGTCGGTGACCGTCAGCGTATAGGTCCCGGCGCAAAGCCCGGTCACCGCATCCAGGCCCACCCCGTTGTCGCCGTTGCTCCAATCGAAGGTGAGGCCGGCCGCAGCATTCCCGCCGGTCACCGCAGCCTGTGCCGTGCCGTCGCAGTAGGAGAAACAGATGGCGTCCGTGTGGGTGAACCCGATGATGATCGTGTCCGTGAAGGTCATCTGCACACTGTCGATCAGGTAGCAGAAGGCGCCATCGTCCTCGATCCAGTAGAACCAGTGCGACCCACCCATACCGGGCTGCACGGAGACCGAGGTCTGGGGAGCGTTGGCATCAGCGAACACCGCGCCCACCGGACCGCTCCAAGTGCCTGTTCCAGTGTTCCCTGGGGTGGCGTTCAGCGCGATGCTGAGGTTGCAGGAGAAGTTGGGTTCTCCGGCATCCGCCACGCCACAGCAGGTGGGGTCATCGGCGGGGATCACCGTGATGTCCAACGTGGCCGTGGCCTGGCAGCCTGCGGCGCTCGTCACCGTGTAGGTGTAGATCCCCGTCGCGCCGAACTCCGGGTCGAACACATCCGGCATCACGTTCCCGGCCGCATTGGTCCACACGCCGCCCAGGTCGGGAGCACCGCCGAGCGAATCGGTCATCAGGAAGGCGGGGTCACTGGCGCAGATCACCATCGTGGCATTCTCCCCGGCGCTGATCGATGGGTCGGGGCTGACCAGCACGCTATCGGATACCGCGCATTGCGGGTTGCCATCCGGATAGGCCACCAAGGTGTACCATGTCGGCTGGGTCGTGAACACGTTCGTCAACGGATCATTGGCGTCGTCCAGTCCAGTGGCAGGCGTCCATTCCCACACCGTTGGTGAGGCCCCACCATCACACGTGATCGTACCGGACCAGGCCACGCCCGTGGGTGGGCCGTTCGGCGAGGAATAGACGAGGTTCCCCTGGTCGTCAAAGAGATCAAAGGAATTCTCCCCGTTCCAGCTGGTGCCCGCCGTGTAGTTCAAACTGATGGTCGCGCCCGTGCTCACATCCAAGGGGATGTCCAGTTCTGTGATCCCTGAAGGTACTGTGTAGTTGGTGGAGACCCCTCCGATCACCACGGCCAGGGTGGCTCCGCCGTTCCAGCTATCGCCGAATGATTCCAGCAGGGTCAGCGTCCATGTGCAGTTCGCGGGCGGCCCGTTCGCCACGATCTGGCCAGCCATGGGCAACGGATCATTGCAGAGCACGATGTTCGGGCCGGCATCGATCACCATCTGCTCCTGAACGGTCACCGTGATCGTCGTGTCATAGGTGCAACCGAAGTTGTCGGACACGGAGAAGGTGTAGTTGTAAATGCCCGGAAGGTCAGGCGTGAAGGAGAGCTGGGTCGGGTTGGCCGGGTCCGGAGTGCCATAAGGGCCGATCCAGTAAGCAGAGTCAAGCGTGCTCAGACCCAGGTCCGGAGTGAATTGGGTCACATCCGGAATGATGGCCGGGTTGAAGTTGAGCGACCAGTTGCACAGGAATCCATTGTCAGCACCCCACAGGTCAAGTGAGGTGAAGGTCCAGGTCCCGTTCAGCGGGCATCCGGCCAGGTTGCTCCAGGGCTGCAGCGAACTGTACGTGCCCGGTATGAGCGCCGTACCGCCGGTCCCGGAAGGCATGGTCAAGCCTGCAGTGACCGATGCGACCCAGGTCCCGTTCGTAGCGGTGGGGCTCCAGCAGTAATCCCAGCATTCCCCAGCGACCGGGTTAGTGTTGCCATCCCCGTCGTTCGCGCCACCGATGTAGGTTCCGCCGCCGCCTTGTTGGTGCATGATGATGACCTGACCGCTCGGGCAGGTCACCGAAAGCACGACGTCGCCCATGAAGGAGTGTTCCATGCTCACACAGATGCTGAGCAGGTCGTTCACATTGGTCAAGGACTGACCGGGGTCGAACTGGGCGAAGGTCAGTTCGCTGGTGAAGGGGGTCCCCACGTCGTCCGGGAGGTAGACCCCATCACCGAAGTTCGCCTCCGGGATGCCGGTCCAGGTAACAGGGGTCGCTACGCCGGTGAGGTCCACCGTGGTGCCCAGGCACACCTCCAGGCTTTCCGTGGTCCCGGCGAAGATCGGCGTGGTGCTCACCAGGATCTGCAGGTCCACCACGTTAGCGTTCACGCAGTCGTTGTTGTCGATCAGGTTCAGTTGAACGATGTACTCACCCGGCTCGAAATAGGCGTGTGATGCTGTGGGCGAATTCTCCGTGGTCCCATCATCGAACACCCACTCGTAGGAGACGATGTTGAATCCGGCAGCCGCATAAGAGGCGGTCCCGTCGAAATCGATCGGTTCACCCACACACACCAGCGCAGGGCTGGCCTCGCTCATGGTGGCCACGGCCGTGGGGCGCTCACAAGGGGTAAAGCAGGTAATGGCCGCAGCGAAGTCTCCCACGCCATTACCATTGGAGATGAACTGCACCGTCAAACACCCCGAACTGTTGAACGTGGTGGTGGAGGTGATCAGCCCCTGCAGGGCGGTCCCGGTGTATTCGCCCAGGAAAGTGGCCGATGTGGAATTGCCGTCCCAGATACGGATGCGATCAAGCGGGTTGGGTCCGGTGTTGCTCAGGTTGAACACCGCCCACAGCAGGGAGATGCCATCCCCCGGGGTATCCGGGCAGATCACCGCTGTGTAGTTCTCATTATTGCCGTATTGGCCGGCAGGGCCTCCGCTATCCTCCAGCACCCCGACACAGGTGGTGATGCTGCCTGCGGTGATGCTGAACTGCTGTGCGTGCAGCCCCCCGGGTACCAGGAGGAGCAGCGCCAATGTCCAGACCGCTGGGTGGAGGAATGAGGTATGCGGTTTCATCATGGATCGGATCGGTCGCTGAGGTGGGTGAAGTCGGACCATGTTGTTCAGGGCTGGAATTGACCTTGGTTCGGTCAAGGTCACTGGTTCCCTTCCATCCTGACCCTATGATGCGTTCGCCCCGTTTTTGGTTGCCTGTGTACAAAAATAGCGGAGCCCGGTACCCCGGGCTCCACCGTGCTCAACGATTCTCAACGATCACCTGAGCAGACTGACACTGCCGTTGTAGGTGCCGCCCATCTTCTCCCCATCCTTCATCTCCACCATCCACACATAGTCGCCGGGAGCGCAGAGCTCACCGCGGCCACCGATCCGCCCGTTCCAAGGCCGCTGGGGGTCGTTGGTCTCGTACACCAACTGGCCGGTGCGTGGGTCGTGCACGGTCAAGTGGAACTTCACGCCCAGGGTCTTGAGCGCCTCCGGCATGAACAGGTCCTCCATGCCATCGCCGTTCGGGGAGAAGATCTTGGTGGCCAGCAGGTTGTAGTCCTCGTCGATCCGCACGGTGCGCTCGGTGCGATCGGTGCAGCCCTTGGCGTTCACCACGGTGAGGATCACATGGTAGGCGCCTTTCTGCTTGTACACATGATCCGGGTGCGGGGTGCTGCTGGTGGTGCCATCGCCGAAATCCCACAGATAGGTCTGGCCTCCCATGCTCCGGTTCTCGAAGTGTACCGAGGGCACCGTGTTGTCGTACTCACGCTTCATGAAGTTGAAGGAAGCCTCCGGCACTTCATGGATGACGATGCGGTCCGAGGCGGGTTTGTTGGAAATGTTGCCGCCGCCCATGGAGGAGTGCGACAGCATGACCTCGAACACACCGGACTTGGAGAACGTGTGGCTCGGGGCCGGCTTGTTGGAGAAGCTGCCATCACCGAAATTCCACAGGTAGATGCCGCCTTCAGGCAGGTTCTGTGCGTCGAAGGACACGGTGGTGCCCGGACATCCTTCGGTCACACTGGGGCGAATGGCCACCTCCCTGGTGCTGGGGGGCGGGACCACTTCCGCAGGTGCCCCTCCAGGAGCACCCTCCGGCGTGGTGGCCTGCCGGCCTGCATGGACGGTGGACTGGTGCGTGCCGGTCGTGGTGGTCGGGCCGGTCGTGTTGGCAGTGGGGGCGCTGTCCGCTACCTCCGCGACCACGGTCTCGGCCAAGGCCTCATCAGGTGTGTTGGCCGGTCCGGCAGGCTTCGGGGACGTACCCTCAACGGTCGCACCTCCGTTGTCCTCCTTCACCAGCGTCCACACCACACCCGAGGTGACCAGCACACCGCCCAGCAGCAGCGCGATCAGCCCGGTGGACAAGGTCCGGCCGGTCCGCGCCCCGCTGTCCAGTCGGCGCTCAAGCTGGGCCCAGTCGGCCGAATTGTAGGGGACCTCATAGGACCCCAACGCTTCGCGTACCGAGCGCTCGAAAGGATCGTATCCCTTCATGTTCGTCATTTCCATTAGAGGGGTTTCCGCCCCTTTGTAAGCAGTTTCTTCAGATTATGTTTCGCCTTGGCCAGATTGCTCTTGGACGTGCCGATGTTGATCCCCAGCATGTCGGCGATCTCCTTGTGCGTCAGTTCCTCAAAGACGTAGAGGTTGAAGACCGTGCGGTACGCGGGTGTCAACTTCTGCATGGCGTTGATCACGTCGGCCGGCTTCACATCCCATTCCTCATCACCCTCCTCCTCCGCAAGGGTGTCCTCCTCCTCCGCATCGCTGAAATCCTCGATGCTCCGTTCCTCCCCGAGCAGGAGGTAGGCGTTCTTGCTCCGGCGGAAGTGGTCGATGGCCGTGTTCACAATGATCCGCCGGATCCATCCCTCGAACGAGCCGGCCCGGTTGAACTTGTCGATGCTGTTGAACACCTTGATGAACCCATCCTGCAGGATGTCCTTGGCCTGGTCCGTGTTCTTGGTGTAGCGCATGCACACCGCCATCATCTTGCCATAGAACATCTCGTGCACGCGACGCTGGGCACGCCGGTCGCCCGCCAGGCAACCATCCACCAGCTCGGCATGGGCCGCGTCGCCACCATCCGTGTTCACCCAGGTCAATGTAAGACGCGGGGCTGCGGGGCCGGTGACAGGTTCGGACACCACTCTGCGGTGTTTCAGAGCCGGGAAGGTAGCCATTCCATGCCAGTAGACGCAAGGTTGCCCAAAGGGATGCCTCCGGGGGTGAAAGTCCGTTGCTCCGAACGATCGTCAGGGTCCGCCCCTGCCGATCTGTTACTTTCGCGGCCGTTCTGTAAGATCCTCAACATCAACAACCTGAGCAACGCGATGAAAGTCACTGTGGTAGGAGCGGGCAACGTGGGCGCCACTTGCGCCGACGCCTGTGCCCGTTGGGAGCTGGCCAATGAAGTGGTCCTGCTCGACATCAAGGAAGGCTTCGCCGAAGGCAAGAGCCTCGATATCTGGCAGACCGCCCCGATCAGCCTGTTCGACAGCCGCATCACCGGCAGCACCAACGATTACTCCAAGACCGCCAACAGCGATGTGGTGGTCATCACCAGCGGCCTGCCCCGCAAGCCTGGAATGAGCCGTGATGACCTCATCGCCACCAACGCCGCCATTGTGAAGAGCGTGACGGAGAACGTGGTGAAGCACAGCCCCAACGCCATCATCATCGTGGTGAGCAACCCGCTCGACGTGATGACCTATTGCGCGTTCCTCACCAGCAAGTTCCCGGCGAACCGCGTGTTCGGCATGGCCGGCATCCTCGACACCGCCCGCTACCGCGCGTTCCTGGCCACCGAGCTCAACGTGAGCCCGAAGGACATCCAGGCCGTGCTGATGGGTGGCCACGGCGACACCATGGTGCCCCTGCCGCGCTACACCACCGTGGGCGGCATCCCTGTCACCGAGCTCATCGCCGAGGACAAGCTCAACGCCATCGTGGAGCGCACCAAGAAAGGCGGAGGCGAGATCGTGAACCTGCTGGGCACCAGCGCTTGGTATGCCCCCGGCACCGCCGCCGCCCAGATGGTGGAGGCCATCGTGCGCGACCAGAAGCGTGTGTTCCCCTGCTGCGTGTGGCTCCAGGGCGAGTACGGCCTGAAGGATGTGTACATGGGCGCCCCGGTGATCCTGGGCCGCAACGGTGTGGAGCGCATCATCGAGCTGAAGCTCACCAAGGAGGAGCAGGAGCTCTGCAACGCCAGCGCCAAGGCCGTGAAGGAGGTGATGGACGTGCTGGACAAGATGAACAACGTGCCGGCTTAAGGCTGGTCCGATCGGAAAAGAAACGGGGCCGATCCGCAAGGACGGCCCCGTTCGCATTCAGAGGATCGCTCTCAAAAGGCCACCAGCAGCTTGCTGGTCACGGCACCCGAGGGCAGGTCCACGCGCACCAGGTAGCTGCCTTGGTCCAGCCCGTCCAGGTCGATGCGGGTGCGCGGCCCGTTGAGGTTGCCGCGTTTCACCACGCGGCCCGTGCCGTCCAGCAGCGCCCATGTGATGTGCGTGCCCGTGGCGCCCGGCATCAGCAGGTCCACCCCGTCAATGGCCGGGTTCGGGATCAACCCGAAGGGAGCTCCCAACGTATTTCCGCCCAGCACGGTCTGCACCGCGTCGCTGCGCCAGAAGCTCAGGCCGCCGCGGTAGTTCCCCAGCACCAGGTCCGGCTCCCCATCACCGGTGAAGTCGTACAGGCAGGGTGCGCTCTTCGGACCATCGTACAGGTCCATGAAGGTGCTGTCCACCAAGGTCCAGGTGCCGTTCAGGTTGCCTTCCAGGCCGGTGTAGTGGTGCAGCCAGCCCGACTCGGAGCCGCACAGGAGCTCGCGTTCCCCTTGGGCGTTCTCGAAGATGATGGGAACGGCATGGCCGGTGACGTTCCACCATTCGGCCACGTTCACGCCGCCCAGGTTCTCGCTCTGCAGGGTCCAGGCCGGGCTGGTGGCCGTGCCCGTGTTCAGGTACAGGTTCAAGTTGCCGTTGCGCTCGCCCACCAGCAGGTCCAGCAGGCCATCGTTGTTCATGTCCACCAGTTGTGGCGTGGCGAACTGCCCCACATCGATCACGGCGCCGGTGGCATCGGTGATGTTCGGCAGCACCAACTGGAACTGGGCCACGGGCCCGGTGGCCACGTTGCGGTAATAGTGCATCCGTCCCTGCAGGTCGCCGATCATCAGGTCCTTGTCCCCGTCGCCGTCCACATCCCCGAAAGCCGGGTACATGCTGAGGCCGATCCCGCTCGTGGAGAGGTCCATGTAATCATCATCCACCAACTGGAAGGCCGGCAGGAGGGAGGTGCCCACGTTCTGGAGCAGGGCCATCTTGCACACGTACAGGTCGCCCGGCGTGTAGTACCCATAGTTGGACACCACCAGGTCCATCAGACCGTCGCCATTATGGTCGAAGGGCACGGGGTAGGCCCCTTCACCCAGTTCGATCATGCGTGCCTGGAAGAGGTCCTCCACCTGCTTCTCGAAGTAGGGGGCCTCATCCGTGGCCGTGTTCCGGTAATACCACATGCTGCGGAAGTTCTGCGTCAGCGAGGTGGCGTTCGGGGCCACCAGCAGGTCCCGCGCACCATCGTTGTCCAGGTCCAGGTGGTAGGCCGCCGGGAACAGCGGGATGTCCACCGACTCGTCGTAGCTGGGGAACAAGGTGTCCTCCACCGTGATGTAGGATTGAAGCGCCGAACCCCCATTGTAGAGCCCCACCACGTTCTGGTAGGTGATGTCGCCCAGCAGCACGTCCATCAGGCCGTCACCGTTCAGGTCCAGCTGGGTCACCGTGCTGCCGGCATGGGCCTTGGGGGCACCTTCGGCCTCCTCGCCGCGGGCCACGTCCTCACCAGGCTCCGGGCCGATCTCGGGGTTCGGCACGTTGAAGTTGCACGGCGTGTTCAGGTTCACGGAGTTGTTGTTGAAATTCTCCGAGAAGAAGCCCCAGCACTTGTTGCGCAGCTCGTACTTCAGGCTGTCGCAGGTGCCGTAGAGTTCCACGCTCAGGTTCCGGTGGAACTCCAAGTAGGAGCCGAGCAGGCTGAAGGTGAGGATGTCCAGGTCGCCATCGTTGTCCATGTCGGCGATGCCGGGCAGGTCCACCTGCGAGATGAAGAGGTTGGCGACGGAGCCCTGACCCGAGGAGGAAACGTAGTTGGAGTTGACACGGAAATTGACCAGTTCGAAGGCCGGACCGCTGGCATCACTGACGTTCTTGTAGACGGAAAAGCCGGCCTGGCTGTAGGTGAAGATGTCCTCCTTGCCGTCGCAGTTGTAGTCGCGGAGCAGCGCCCAATCATGCAGGTCCCGGAAGGGCCAGACGTCATCGTAGGCCCTGGTCAACTGGTAGGCCTGGGTGCCGGTGCCGTTGGTGCGCAGCAAGGTCACCACCTTGTTTCCGATGCGGTCGAAGAGGAAGAGGTCCTTCAATCCATCGCCGTTCAGGTCGATGGAGCTCACCTGTGGTGCGTTCAGCCCCCCGGCCCAAGCCATGTCCAGCGTGTTCCCCTGGCTGGTCACGGGTATCTGCGGCGCGAAGTGCAACTCCCACTGTGCATGGCCCAACAGTGTGGTGAAGGGCAGGGCGAGGAGCAGGGGGAGCCGGAGCGGGGAGTGGATGCGGTCCATGGGGAGCGGTTGGTGCGGCCAGGAAAAACGCCTGTGCCACAGGGCTTCAAAGATACTGGACCGGCCCGGCAGGGCACCCCGTTGGGCGTGTCACAACAACCCTATATTTGCCGCCTCTTTGTTGAAAACCCATCGTCATGCAGAATAGAGGCGCGCTGTGGACCTTCACGATCCTGTTGGCGCTCGCTTGTGCTTATCAGCTGTCCTTCTCGTTCTTCACCTCCAGGCTGGAGCGCAAGGCCACGGCGGAAGCCAAGGTACTGGCCCAGGCCGCTGTCGACTCGCTCACCCAGTTGGGTCGCGGTGCCGATGCCGACCTGCAGGCTTTGGAGATCTACTACGAGAACCAATACCTGCGCGAACGCGCCGGTGAGCGCATCTACCCGGTGCTCGGTTACACCTACTCCGAGTGCAAGGAGAAGGAGATGAACCTGGGTCTCGACCTCAAGGGCGGCATGGCCGTGACCTTGGAGGTGAGCATCCCCGAACTGGTGGAGAACCTCAGCGAGAACAGCAACGACCCTGCCTTTGTGAAGGCGATGGCCGCCGCCCGCGAGCGCCAGAAGAGCAGCGATTCCGATTTCATCACCCTCTTCGGTGAGGAGTGGGCCAAGGTGGAGGGCCGCGGTCCCCTGTCGGCCATCTTCTATTCCCCCGACCGGAAGGACATGTTCGAGCGGGAAGGCTCGGACGCGGACTACCTGAAGGCCCTGCGCCGTGAGGCCGAGTCCGCCCTGAACAACACGGAGCGCATCCTTCGCACCCGTATCGACAAGTTCGGTGTGGCGCAGCCCAGCATCCAGAAACAGCAGTTCACCGGTCGCATCCAGATCGAACTGCCCGGTGTGAAGGACAAGGAGCGCGTGCGCAAGGTGCTGCAGAGCACGGCCAACCTGGAGTTCTGGGAGACCTACGACAACCGCGACGTGTACGGCCTCCTGGAGCAGGCCAACACCCGCCTGGCCGAGGTGCTGACCCCTGGTGCGGCTGCCACCACCGTGGAGGCTGACACCATCGTTTCGGACACCACCGCCGCAGCGACCACGCCGGATACGGCTGCCACCGCCGCTGTGACCGATACCACCCGCGCCGACTCCGCCACCACCGACACCATGGCCGCCGACACCATGGCCAAGGACCCCGAGGTGGAGCGTGCCGAGTTCCAGAAGAAGAACCCGCTGTTCGCCGTGCTGACCCCGGCCTATGCGCCCGCCCGCAACGGCGGCTTCAACATCGCACAGGGCCCGGTGGTGGGCAGTGCCCGCGTGGCCGACACCGCCCAGGTGAACCGCTACCTGCGCATGCCCGCCGTTCGTTCCAGCCTGCCGTTGGATGTGAAGCTGGCCTGGGGAGCCAAGCCTGAGGAGATGACCACCACCGAAGGCACCATGCAGGTCCTCAACCTCTATGCCCTGCGTGTTCCGCCCGGCGGCAAGCCCAAGCTGGACGGTTCCTCCATCGTGGGTGCCGACCAGGACTTCGACATGAAGGGTGCCGTGGAGGTGCGCATGCAGATGAACGCCGAGGGCGCCCAGGTGTGGAAGGTCATGACCGGTGACAACGTCGGCAAGGCCGTGGCCATCGTGCTCGATGAGCTCGTGTACAACGCGCCCATCGTGCAGAGCGAGATCGCGGGCGGCCGTTCCAGCATCACGCTGGGCACGGGCGACCTCAACAAGCAGATCCAGGAGGGCGAGGACCTGGCCAACATCCTGAAGGCCGGCGCACTGCCCGCCCCGGCCCGCATCATCAACGAGACCGTGGTCGGCCCGTCCCTGGGTGAACAGAACATCCAGAGCGGTCTGCTCTCCTTCGGGGTGGCCCTCATCGGGGTGCTGCTTGTGATGATCCTCTATTACGCCCGTGCGGGTTGGATCGCTGACATCGCCCTGCTGGCCAACGTGTTCATCCTGCTCGGTACCATGGCCTCCATGCAGGCCACCCTCACGCTGCCCGGTATCGCCGGTATCGTGCTTACCATCGGTATGGCCGTGGACGCCAACGTGCTGATCAACGAGCGGGTGCGCGATGAGCTCAAGGCCGGCCGCATGCTGAAGAGCGGTGTGGAAGTGGCTTATAGCGGCGCGGGTGCGCTGTCCGCCATCATCGACTCGAACGTCACCACGTTCATCACTGCGGTGATCCTCTACTTCTTCGGTTCCGGACCCATCCAGGGCTTCGCCACCACGCTGGGCCTGGGTATCCTCACCTCGCTGTTCACCGCCATCTTCATCACCCGCCTGGTGATGACGCACCGCCTGGAGAAGGGTAAGTCCATCGAGTTCTGGCGCAGCTGGAACAAGAACCTGTTCGACGGCGCCAACTTCGACTTCATGGGACGCCGCAAGACGTTCTACCTCATCTCGGCCCTGGTCATCGGCGGTGGCATCGCCTCCATGGCGGTGCGCGGCTTCAACTGGGGTGTGGACTTCACCGGTGGCCGCACTTATGTGGTGGAGTTCCAGGAAACGCCCGACCTGGAGCAGGTCCGCGGTTCGCTGGCCCCGCTGATGAAAGGAGAGGACGGTCGCGAGTACTCCCTGCTGGTGAAGACCTACGGCGGTGAGAAGCGCCTGAAGGTCACCACCAACTACCTGATCGAGGTGCCTGGCATTGCCACCGATTCCATCGCCGAGGCCACCATCGCCCAAGGCCTGGCCGGTGTGGGCCAGTTCGAGTTCGCCGAGGACTCCCGCAAGGTGGATCCCACGATCAGCGATGACATCAAGTACTCCGCCATGACCTCCGTGGCCATTGCCTTGGTGTTCATGTTCATCTACATCGGCATCCGCTTCCGCAACTGGCAGTTCGGCTTGGGGGCCATCGTGTCCCTGGTGCACGACGTGCTCTTCGTGCTCGGCCTCTACTCGCTGCTGTGGGGCGTGGTCGGCTTCTCGCTGGAGATCGATGAGGCCTTCATCGCGGTGATCCTCACCGTGGTGGGTTATTCCATCAACGATACCGTGGTGGTGTTCGACCGCATCCGCGAGTATGTCCGCGACCACAAGCGCGAATCCCATGTGGTGGTGTTCAACAAGGCCATCAACAGCACGCTGAGCCGCACCTTGAACACGGGCGTTTGCACACTGCTGGTGCTGGTCATCATCTTCTTCTTCGGTGGGGTCTCCATCAAGGGCTTCGTGTTCGGCCTCTTCTTCGGAACCCTGGTGGGTACCTACTCCTCCATCTTCGTGGCCTCGGCCGTGGCGGTGGACATGCTTGCCGCCAAGGAGCGCAAGGCGGGCCGCGTGACCGCCTGATCGATCTTTCGTTGGTAACGGAAAGTCCCGCCCCCCGGCGGGACTTTCTACTTTTGGCCCCATGGGGATCCTGCTTCTCTTCGACATCAGCGGCGGTGAGCTGATGGTGATCCTCTTGTTCGTGCTGATGTTCTTCGGCGCGAAGGGTGTGCCGGACATTGCCCGGACCCTGGGCCGTACCATGCGCCAGGTACGCGACGCCAGCAACGAGGTGCAGCGCGAGATCCAGCGCGGGGCCAACGATGTGCGCCGCACCGTGGAGGAGCAACGCCGGTCCCTGCAGGACCAGGTGGAGCAGCGCGCCGAAGTGCCCCCCCCGCCTCCGGTGAACAAGCCGGACGAGTCCACGGAGGGCTAAGCGTCATTCTTCCTGTTGCCGATCGCTGGGGCGGATGCACGTGCATCCCCCGGCACGCGTGCATCCATGCCTGACCAGTTCCCGGCCTGCCTCCGATGCGTGGCTGTGGGGGAGGGGCGCGTGGAAGTCTCGCCTTTATCTTGATGGGGATGAAATGAAGGGGGTGTTCAAAAAGAAAAGGTCATGAATTTCCGGAACACCCCCCTTGTCGGAATACCTTCGCGCCAGAAAACACCACTTTTTCGATGGCTACCCCCCAACTTCGTCTAAAGGCCCTGGAGGATGTGCTGGACCGCACCCCGCGCTTCACCGACCCTCCCGGTGCGCGCATCAGCGACTACTTCGGTGCCCATGTGTTCAATGAGGACGCCATGCGGATGTTCCTCACCGAGGAGGCCTACTACGCCGTGCGGCAGGCCATCCAGCACGGGGAGCGCATCGACCGGAAACTGGCGGACCAGGTGGCCAGCGGCATGAAGGAGTGGTCCGCGACGAAGGGCGCCACGCACTACACCCATTGGTTCCAGCCCCTCACGGGCCTCAGCGCCGAAAAGCACGATGCCTTCTTCGAGCCGATCGGCGGCGGCCGCAGCATCGAGCGCTTCGATGGCAGCATGCTGGTGCAACAGGAGCCCGATGCCAGCAGCTTCCCCAGCGGCGGCATCCGCAACACCTTCGAAGCACGAGGCTACACCGCGTGGGACCCCAGCAGCCCGGCCTTCGTCATCGGCCGCACGCTCTGCATCCCCACCATCTTCATCAGCTACACCGGCGAGGCGCTCGACTACAAGATGCCCCTGCTCCGTGCCATCCGCGCCGTGGATGAGGCCGCCACCGCCGTGTGCCACTACTTCGACAAGGACGTGACCAAGGTGATCTCCACCCTGGGCTGGGAGCAGGAGTACTTCCTCATCGACAAGGCGCTCTACTTCGCCCGTCCGGAT
>CAUJFM010000072.1 GCA_963169595.1 Bacteroidota bacterium
GTGCTGATGCAGCAGGGCACCTATGGACGGCGCGTGGCGCACTTCGTGAAGCAGTAGCGCGCGCCGCTATTGGCCGTCGCGGGCGCTATCCTTGTAGCATGGATGGCGCACGCACCGGCCTTTCGCTCGCACTTGCCTGCATGGGCCCGCTCGGCCTCGCGCAGCAGCCGGACCTCCTGCGCTACGCGGACCCGATGATCGGCACGCAGCGCATGGGGCACGTGTACCCCGGCGCCACCGCGCCGTTCGGCATGGTGCAGGTGGGCCCCGACACCGACACGCTGCCCTACGCCGTGAACGGAACGTACGACCCCGCGGTGTACCGCACCTGCTCAGGCTACCAGTACGACGACAGCACCATCGTGGGCTTCAGCCACACGCACTTCAGCGGCACCGGCCATTCGGACCTCGGTGACGTGCTGCTGATGCCCGCCACCGGCCCCCTCCAGCTGGACCCCGGCACGGCGGACGCGCCGGAGCGCGGCTTCCGCTCGGTCTACCACCACCGCCACGAGCACGCCGCGCCCGGCTACTACGGCGTGCAGCTGGAGGACGATCACATCCGCGCCGAGCTCAACGCCACCCCGCGCGTGGGCCTGCACCGCTACACCTTCCCCCGCGTGGACAGCGCGCACGTAGTGCTCGACCTCGTGCACAGCATCGACGGCAACGCCGACAAGAACGTGTGGACGTTCGTGCGCATGGAGAACGACACGCTGGTGAAGGTGGCGCTCAGCTCCGTGAGCACCGAAGGCGCCGTCCGGAACATGCAGGCCGAAGTGCCGCGGTGGGACTTCGACGGCGTAATGCGCGCCACACAGGATGCGTGGCGCCGGGAGCTGGGCCGGATCACGATCACCAGCGACCGGCCGGACGTGCTCACCGACCTCTACACGGCGATGTACCACGCCTGCCTCTCGCCTACCCTCTACATGGACGTGGACGGGCGCTACCGCGGCCTGGACCAGAACGTGCACACCGCGGAAGGCTTCACCAACTACACCACCTTCTCGCTGTGGGACACATACCGCGCGCTGCATCCGCTCTTCGACCTGGTCCAGCGCGAGCGCTCGGCCGACATGATCAACTCAATGCTGGCGCATTACGACCAGAGCGTGCACCACATGCTGCCCGCATGGAGCTGCCAGGCGAACGAGACCTGGTGCATGATCGGCTACCACGGCGTGAGCGTGATCGCGGACACCCAGGCGAAAGGCATCACCGGCTTCGACGCGGAGCACGCGCTCGACGCCTGCGTGCAAAGCGCGCGTAACGGCTGGTACGGAGGCCTGGACACTTACATGCGCCTGGGCTACGTGCCAGAGGGCCTGTTTGGGATCTTTTCGATAGAGAAGATCACAGCCTGTGCTTGAAAACTAACGGGTTGGGGATGTAGCGGGCAGGCAGGAATGGATCTGGTTTGTGCATGCAGCATCAAGCCAGCCACCGCAAGGCATATCCAAGCGATATCAGCCGAGAGCAGTTCGAGTCGATCAGGGCCGATCTTGAAGGCCACAAGAAGAGAACGAAGCCCCGCGAACATGACCTGTACGAGGTGTTCTGCGGCTACTGTATCTACTGAAGAGCGGCTGTCAATGGGACATGATCCCCAGCGACTATCCTTCGTCCAGCGTGATATACTACTACTATGCGCAGTGGAAGGAGCGCAAGGGGAAGAAGCCAAGCCTGCTGGAGCAGTGCTTAAAAAAGATCAGTTGGCGCGGCCCGCGCCGACCTTGGGAGGAACGAGCGGACGAGCTTCTGCATAGTTGATGCGCAAAGCGTCAGGAGCACCGATACCGCTGAACAGAAGGGCTACGATGCGGGCAAGAAGGTCTCGGGTATCAAGCGGCATATCGCCGTGAACACCCAAGGGTTCCCACATGCGTTGTGCGTGACCACGGCCAACGTGACTGATCGAGCTGGTGCGATCATGGCGCTGAAGCGCGCCAGGAAGGACCTGTCCAAGGTGAAGAAGATCCTGGTCGACGGCGGATACAGTGGCGAGAAATTCGCCCAAGAGGTCAAGGGGCTGATCGCAGCCGAGGTAGAAGTGGCCAAACGAAGCGAACTGCACTCCTTCGCCGTAATGCCCAAGCGCTGGATCGTAGAGCGTTCGTACGCATGGCTCGAGAAGTGCCGCAGGCTTTGGAAGAACTGTGAGCGCAAACTCAATACCAGCCTACAGTTCGTAGTGCCCGCCTTTCTCGTGCTGCTACTCAAAAGATCCTGAACAGGCTATAAGCGCATGGGTGATCCGCCATACGGCGGATGATCCCATTTCACGCCTTCAGCTGGCAGAACTGCGCGCACGTTCGCATCGAACGAACAACGCGGGACCTAGCCGTGTTCACCTCGTTGCGAGGTAGCGCTCGGCCAGCTCGGTAAGGAAGCCGGCCAGGCGCTCGCGATCCTTTTTCTCGCTCAGCTCAGTCAGTGCCGGCAGATGCTCCATGGCGAACTCCAACGAATGGGCCATCTCCACCAGGGTGGTCGCGAAGGACCGGGCGTTCCGGATCCTCGGTGCGCAGGCCTTCACCTCACTGGCAATGTGGCCGCAGAGGTCCTTGTAGGGCTGAAAGACCTTGAGCTTGTTGTCCGTGTCCACGTTCTTGTGAAGGAAGGACTTCGATCCCTCGGTGATGACCAGCGTGCGCAATTCCTTGGGCGTGAACCGGCCGGCCAGCGCATCGGCAGGCCACAGACCACAGAGTGCCCGGATATCCCCACGAAGCCGCTGCAGGGGATCCGCTTGCCCCTTTCCCTCCTGCCGGCAGTACGTATCCAGCCACAACCAATAGACCTGGTAGTAGTACTGGAGCAACCGTTGCTTGTTGGCGAAGTAGTGGTACACGGTCACCTCGGTACACCCAATGCGCTCGGCCAGTTTTTTGAAGGTGAAGCCCTCCAGGCCGAGCTCGATCATCAGCCCGAGGCCCTCGGAAACGATACGCCCGCCCATCGGGCTGGAAAGGTCGCGCAGTGCCAGTGCGGGATGGGGAGCGATCAGGTACCGGGGCATATCATCTTTACCGGACGATTGTCAGGACGGTGCAAATGTAGCATTCCTAAACTTGTTTAATGCTTTACTATATCCATATTAAGTATTACTATTTTTGCCCGCGATGAACTCCATCACCCCTTGGCAACGCCTGCTACAGGTGCTCCGCGTGGACAAGCGCGAGATCGGCCACATCTACCTGTATGCTTTGGTGGGTGGCGCCATCGGCCTCAGCCTTCCCCTGGGTGTACAGGCCATCATCAACCTGATCAGCGGGGGGCAGGTGGCCAGCAGCTGGGGTGTGCTGATCGCCTTTGTTACCGTTGGGGTTGGACTGACAGGCTCGCTGCAGGTGATGCAGCTGGCGCTGGCGGAGAACATCCAACAGCGGCTCTTCGCACGCAGCGCCCTGGAGTTCGCATACCGGTTGCCGCGGCTGGAACCGGCGGCCGCCGAAGGCCGGTACCTGCCTGAACTGGTGAATCGCTTCTTCGACACGATCAGTGTGCAGAAGGGACTGGCCCAACTGTTGCTGGATGTGCCGCTCGCCCTGCTGCAGATCGTGCTCTCCTTGATCCTGCTGGCGATCTATCACCCCTTCTTCATCGTTTTCGGCCTGCTGCTCCTGCTGCTGCTGGGCCTTATCTTCCGCTTCACCGGTCGGCGTGGCCTGTCCACCAGCTTGACCGAAAGCGGGTACAAATACAAGGTCGCTTACTGGCTGGAGGAGATCGGACGCAACCAGGGCACCTTCAAGATGGTGGGGCGCACGGACATGCCGATCCAGCGCACGGATGAGCTGGTGACGGGGTATGTGAAGGCCCGCAAGGCCCATTTCGCCGTGCTGCTCGGACAGTACTCCTCCCTGGTGGTGTTCAAGGTGGTGGTGACGCTGAGCCTCCTGGCCCTGGGCGGTTTACTGGTGATGAACGAGCAGATGAACCTGGGCCAGTTCGTGGCTGCGGAGATCGTCATTCTGCTGCTGATCAACGCCGTGGAGAAGATCATCCTGAGCATCTCCAGCGTGTATGATGTGCTGACCGCACTGGAGAAGATCGGCGGGGTCACCGACCTGCCTTTGGAGCGGATGGATGGCCTATCTACGTTCGCCTTGACCGGCGGCCTGGATGTTCGCACCCAGAACCTTGGCTTCACTTCCCCGGGGTCGAAAAGGCCCGTACTGGAAGGCGTGGACCTCCATCTCAGCGCTGGCGAGAAGGTCTGCCTGAGGGGCACCAATGGTTCGGGCAAGACCACCCTGTTGCGCATTCTGGGCGGGGGGCTCGCTCCCACCCAGGGCCATGTGGTGTTGGACGGGCACCCGTTGGGAGGTCTCAACCTGGAACATGTGCGCTCCCTCATTGGCGACAGTCTTAGCGACGAGGACGTGTTCACCGGAACGGTCCTGGAGAACATCGTGGTCGGCCGTGCCGACATCAGCGATAACGACATCCAAGAGGTGTGCTTTGCCACGGGACTGCTCGATCAGGTGCGGGACCTGCCCAAGGGGCTGCTCACTCCACTGGACCCCCAGGGTGCACGTCTGCCCAAAAGCCTGGTCATGCGCATCGTGCTGGCGCGGGCGATCATCGGGAAGCCACGCATGGTGCTGATCGAGGACGCCATGCGTGACTGGGATGTCAGCGAACGGGAACGATTGATCGGTTGGGTCTGTCATCCCGATCGCCCCTGGACACTGCTCATCGTGAGCAACGATCCCTGGGTCAGCAGCCGCTGTGCCCGGACCATCACCTTGCGGAACGGCCGACTGGAGAGCCACGACCATGCTTGACCTGAGCCCTCACAACCCCGTGCCGGAGCTGAACAGGACCAGCTTCCAGAGCTTCCGTACAATCGGTATCGCCAAGGCCAATGAGCTGTTCGCCCGCTGGCTGATGGCCATCTGCATCCTGGTCCTCGCAGGCCTGTTCCTGCCATGGACACAGAACATCCGCGCCCGTGGAACGGTCACCAGCCTTTCGCCCGATCAACGCCCACAGACCATCCACTCCATCATCCCCGGCCGGATCGAGGAGTGGTTCGTGCAGGAAGGACAGTTGGTGATGAAGGGTGATACGATCCTCCGCCTCAGCGAGGTGAAGCCGGAGTACTTCGACCCCCGACTGCTGGACCGCACCCAGGAGCAGATCACGGCAAAGGAGCTCACTGCGAAGAGCTACGATGAGAAGGTGCGATCGCTGGACGCGCAGATCGATGCGCTCTCAGGGGCCATGCGCATCAAGCTGGAGCAGACCCGCAACAAGGTGCAACAGGCCCGGCTGAGGCTGCAGAGCGACAGCATCCGGGTGATCGCGGCCCGGACGGCCATCCGTGTGGCCGAGGAACAGTTGGCGCGCGGCGAGCAACAGTTCAAGGAAGGACTGGTGAGCAAGGTGGAGCTGGAACGCCGCCAAGTGGCCCAGCAGCAGGCCAACGCCACCCTGATCGATGCCCAGAACCAGTTGCTGGACGCGCGGAACGAACTGCTGAACGCCGAGCTGGAGATCAACGGTGTGCGCAACGATTACCGCGACAAGCTGAGCAAGGCCGAGAGCGAGAAGTTCGCCAGCCTGAGCCAGCGTTACACCACCGAGGCCGAAGTCTCCAAGATGCAAGTGGACCTGGCCAACTATACGGTGCGGGCTGGCAACTACTACGTCACTGCCCCGCAGGACGGCTACATCACCAAGGCCGTGGTCACTGGCGTGGGCGAAACGGTGAAGGAAGGCGACCCCTTGGTGAGCGTGATGCCCGCCCGCTTCGACCTGGCCGTGGAGCTGTACGTGCGACCCATGGACATGCCGTTGATCACCAAGGGACAGAAGGTCCGTTTCATGTTCGATGGCTGGCCCAGCATCGTGTTCAGCGGCTGGCCGAACAGCAGCTATGGTACGTTCGGTGGCAAGGTGGCCGCCATCGACAACTTCATCAGCCCGAATGGCAAATACAGGATCCTGGTGGCGCCGGATACGAACGATCAACCGTGGCCGGATGCCATCCGGGTGGGTGGCGGTGCCATCGGTTTCGCACTGATGAGCGATGTGCCCATCTGGTATGAGCTCTGGCGACAGATCAACGGATTCCCGCCCGACCTGTATACCGAGCCCGAGCATGTGGGCATCAAAACAGAGCAGGAGAAATGAGGTGCCGCCTTTCCCTGGCCCTCCTGTTCGGCTGGGCCCTCGCCCAGGCGCAGGTCCCACCCGTGCTCACGCGGGAGGCCTTCGTGCGCATCGTACTGAACGGGCACCCCATGGCCCGGCAGGCGGCGCTGCGACCGGAGCTGGGTGAAGCAGCCGTGCGCAGCGCCCGCGGGGGCTTTGATCCGGTGGCCATGGCCAGCTACGACGAGAAGAGCTTCGATGAGAAGAACTACTTCACCCTGCTGGATGCGGGCCTGAAGGTGCCTACCTGGTACGGCGTGGAGCTCTTCGCAGGCTTCCAGGAGAACACCGGGGACCAACTGAACCCACAAGCGCTCACCCCTGCCGATGGCCTGTTGAAGGTGGGTGGTCAGCTGAGCCTTGGGCAAGGGCTATTCATCGACCAACGCCGCGCCACGCTCCGGCGGGCCGAGGCCTACCTGCGCGCCACCCAGGCCGAGCAGGAACAGATGCTCAACGACCTGTTGCTCCAGGCCCTGAACGACCACACCGATTGGGTGGCGGCCTACCAGGCGCTGCAGGTGAGCAACACCGCCGTGGAGCTCGCCCGGGGCCGGCTCGAGTTCGTGCGCGGCAGTTGGCGCGGCGGCGACAGGCCTGCCATCGACACGCTGGAGGCCTACCTGCAACTGCAGGACCGGATGCTGCGACAACAGCTGGCGTTGCTGGGCTTCCGGAACGCGGGCCTTCGCCTCAGTGACCACCTGTGGGACACCGACCAGCGCCCCCTGGAACTGCAAACCAACGTGGTGCCCGACCCGGCCGACCTCCGCTCACCTGAGGCCTTCCAGTTCCCGGACAGCCTTATCGCACAGGCTGTGTCGGGCCACCCCCTGCTTGCACAGGCCGGCGCACGCATCGATCAGCTGGAGATCGACCGGCGCCTCCGGAGCGAGTACCTGAAGCCCGAGCTCGACCTGAAGTACCAGTGGCTGGGCGACGGCGCCTACTTCAACAATGGCCAGGACATGACCCTGCTCGGCCAAGGCCATCAACTCGGCGTGGGCTTCAAGATGCCGCTCCTGCTGCGCCGCGAACGGGGCGAACTATCCCTGGCCAAGCTGCGCCTCACCGATGCGACCCTGGGCCTGGAGCGTGAACGACTGCGCATCCGCAACCGGATCAACGAGCGCGCGAACGACATCAATGCCTTCACCGACCAGGTGCAGCTGGGAGCGGACATGGTGGTGAACAACGAACGCCTACTGGCCGGGGAGAACCAGCGCTTCTCCGCCGGTGAGAGCTCCCTCTTCCTGGTGAACGCGCGCGAGGTGCCGCTGATCGATGCGCGCATCCGCCAGGTGGACCTGGAGGCGCGCCTGCGCAAGGCCTACTTCCGGCTCGACCACGAGGCCGGCACCCTGTGGCGGGCCTGGCGCCGCTGATGAACGATCCCGACCTTAGCGGTTGGTACGCTGGCCCCACGGTATGCACCCCTCATCGAACCGAGGCGCGCACATTCCGGACCCCGGGCTTGTTATCCGACCAGAAGAACACCATCCATCGTCCCATGACCATCTACCACCTGGCCAACTGCGGCACCTGCCAGCGCATCCTCAAGGAGATCCCGAACCTCAAGAAGTTCACCCTGCGCGAGATCAAGAGCGAGCCCATCACCGCCAAGGAACTGGACGCGATGCAGAAGCTCGCCGGCAGCTACGAAGCGCTCTTCAGCAAGATCGCGATGAAGTACCGGAGCATGGGCCTGAACGAGATGAAGCTGACCGAGCAGGACTACCGCAGGTACATCCTGGAGGAGTACACCTTCCTGAAGCGGCCGACGATCATCATCGGCGACCAGATCTTCATCGGCAGTGCACCCAAGACAGTGAAGGCAATGTTGGCGGCGGCGGGGAAATGAGGCTGCTTCCGACCGCGCGACCATCAGACCTCCAGCACGAACGACGCCTGCGCCAACACCCGCCCATTCACCTGCACCTCGACCACATGCTCACCCGGGTAGTGTTTGCGTGTGCTGAGGTCCATGATGCGCTGGCGTTTCCGCAGGTGCACCGCACCCTTCGCCGGTAGCTCCACCTCCTTCAGCTTGAAGACCTTCCTAGAGGTGCCGCCGCTGGCCTTCCGGTAGTGGATCGCGTAGTCGATGACCAGATGCTGGGCACGCGGTGCTCCAGAGACCACCGTGAAGGAGAACTCCAGCCGTTCACCGAGCCGGAAGCGCCTGGTTGGAACAACGAGGTCCTCCACGCGCACCTTCACCTTCGCATCGAACGCGAACAGGGCGAGCGCTGCGGGATCACCGGCCTTGATGAGCGTGCGGCTGGCGTGCTTGGCGATCCACGCCGTGTGCGGATGCTTCATATCCCACCGGGCGAGCAGCTCCACCATGTAGGTCGGGTGGTCCTTGCTGAGGTCGTTGAGATGGTTAGCAACGGACTTGCGGACATAGAGCGCATCATCGCCACGCAGGCGTTCCAGGATCGGCGTGGTCAGCCTTGGGTCCCTCACCACGGCATCGAGGCGGAACGACCACGGCAGCCGCGGACGGCTGCCTTCCGAGGCCAGACGTCGTACATGCTCGTCCTCATCCTCGGCCCAGGTGCGCATCACCTTCAAGGTGCTCTTCACATCGCGGCGGAAGAACTCGCGCACGGCGAACTCCGACGATCCGAACGGGGTGAAGAACTTCAGCGCTTCCAACGAGAACGCAGGATCATCCAAGCCATAAACTCCGACAAAGTCCGGATACAGCAACGCGGTGTAGCCCTTCGGCATGCGCGGCGCGAGGTCCTTCAATACATGTACGGCCTTGCGGTGATCGGTGGGCAGGTGGTTGCGCAGGGTGATGGTCACGTGGCGCATGCGCGCGTTCAGTTCGCGCGCCTCGTTGCCGTCCTGCACCTCCCGCAGGAAGAGGGTTCGCTTCAGCGGTGGATGAACGGCCTCCAGTTCAGTGGCCAGGCGCTCGAAATAAGCCCGGTTGAACATCTCCTTAAGCGCCTCGGCCATGTCGCGAAGATCTCCTTCGTGGTCCAACTTTCATCGTGCTGCGCCGAGGCCCGCCCTAATTTTACCCCGCGATGTTGAAACAAGGCCTTTTCCAGAAGCTCCAGCAGAAGCTCTCCCCGCAGCAGATCCAACTGATGAAACTGTTGCAGGTGCCCACCGTGGAACTGGAGCAGCGGATCAAGCAGGAGATCGAGGAGAATCCGGCCCTGGAGGAAGGGGACGACCATGCGGACGACGACCTGCCCACCGAGGAGCAGGCCATTGCCGAGAACGAGGACGTGGGCGATGACGGCGAGAACGAGCGCGACGACTTCGACCTGAGCGACTACTTCCAGGACGACGACACCCCGGATTACAAGCTGAGCGTGAAGAACAGCGGTCCGGACGAGGAGGACCGCGAGATGCCCCTGGCCGGAGGCACCACCTTCCAGGACAACATGCGATCCCAGCTGGCCCTGCGCGACATTGATGAGCGCACCGAGCAGCTGGCCGAGCACCTGATCGGCAACCTGGACGAGGACGGCTACCTGCGCCGCGAGCTGGAGGCCATCGTGAACGACCTGGCCTTCAGCCAGAACGTGATGGCCACCCGGGAGGAACTGGAGAAGGCCCTGCAGGAGGTGCAGGCGCTGGACCCTGCCGGCGTGGCGGCCCGCGATCTCCGCGAATGCCTGCTGCTGCAGGTGCGGCGCATGCCCCACAGCCTGGAACAACGCATCGCGGAGGAGATCCTCGACAAGCACTTCGAGGCCTTCAGCAAGAAGCACTACGAGCGCATCCTGGACAAGCTGGAGATCGACGAGGAGGCCCTCAAGGGCGCCATCGAGCTGATCGTCCGCCTGAACCCGAAACCGGGCAACACCCTGCGCGAGACCGACAAGCCGGTGCAGGAGATCGTGCCCGACTTCTCCGTGATGGCGATCGACGGACAACTGGAGCTCTCGCTCAACAGCCGCAACGCACCCGAGCTCCGCATCAGCCGCACCTACCGCGACATGATGCAGGAGTATGCCCGCAACAAAAAGGACAAGGACCAGCGCGAGGCGCTCCAGTTCATCAAGCAGAAGCTGGACAGTGCCAAGTGGTTCATTGATGCCATCAAGCAGCGGCAACACACCCTGCTCGTCACCATGGAGGCCATCATGGAGCACCAGCGCGAGTTCTTCCTCACCGGCGACGAGACCAAGTTGAGGCCGATGATCCTGAAGGACATCGCCGAGCGCGTGGGGCTCGACATCAGCACGGTGAGCCGCGTGGCCAACAGCAAGTACGTGCAGACCAACTACGGCACCTTCCTGCTCAAGTTCTTCTTCAGCGAGAGCCTGAGCACCGAGAGCGGCGAAGAGGTGAGCACACGGGAAGTGAAGAAGATCCTGAAGGATGCCATCGAGGCCGAGGACAAGCGCAAGCCCCTCACCGACGATGAGCTCACCGCACTGCTGAAGGAGAAAGGCTACAACATCGCGCGGCGCACCGTGGCCAAGTACCGCGAACAGCTGAACCTGCCGGTGGCCAGACTGCGGAAGGAATTGTGACACGTGTCAAGTCACCAGGGTCAAGGGTCTGGTCACAAGTTGCCCGTTCCCATTTCAGCAAGAACGATTTGAGCCCCTGTGACTTGATGCTTGCAACTTGACACCAGCTTCCCGCCCCTGACCGCATGCGCCCGCTCGCCCGTCTCCTGTCCATTGTACTGCACCCGCTCTTCATGCCGGTGTACACCCTGGCGCTGGCCATGGAGATCGATCCCTTCGTAGCCTTCCTGCTCCCGATGGAAGGGCGTTGGCTCACCCTGGCGATGGTGACGGTGATGACCGTGGCCTTCCCCCTCACCAGCGCGCTGCTGCTGAAACGGGCCGGCGTGGTGAAGAGCCTGGAGATGCACGACCGCCAGGAGCGCATCGGTCCATACGTGATGACGATGGTCTACTACACCATGGCCTGGTACCTGCTGCAACAGGCCCCGTTGGACCTGACCGCTTCGCGGATGTTCGCCGGTGCGGCGATCGCGGTGGCCATCACGGCGGTGATCACCCTGCGCTGGAAGATCAGTGCGCACCTGGTGGGCCTGGGCGGGCTGATCGGCGCGGTGGCCGGCCTGGAACATGTGCATGGACTGGGCGCCTTTCCGCTGATCGCAGGGCTCATCGTGCTCGCCGGTGTGCTGGGCAGCGCACGCTTGCTGACCAGCGACCACACCGAGGGACAGGTGATCGCAGGAGGTATGCTGGGCGCCGTGTGCACTTATGCCAGCGTGGTGGCGGGCTGGAACGGCTGAGCGTCCGCGCAGTGCAGCTCAGGCACCAACGCGTTGCTGCCAGTTCCAGGCATCGCGCAGGGCATCGGCCAGCGAGCGCTCGGCCCGCCAGCCCAGTACCTTGTTGCTGCGCGTGGTGTCGGCGAATACCTGTTCCACATCGCCCGGTCGGCGCGGTCCGATCGTGTAGGGCACCTTCACGCTGTTCACCTCCTCGAAGGTGCGTACCACCTCCAGCACGGAATTGCCCCGGCCCGTACCGATGTTGAAGACCTCGCACAGGGGTACCGGCCGCTCATCCGCGAAGGCCAGTGCCCGCAGGTGGGCCTTGGCCAGGTCCACCACGTGGATGTAGTCGCGCAGGCAGCTGCCATCCGGGGTATGGTAGTCGTCGCCATGCACGGTGAGCCGTTCACGCAGACCGGCGGCGGTCTGTGCCACGAAGGGCACCAGGTTGTTGGGGACGCCCAGGGGAAGCTCCCCGATGAGGCCCGTTGGATGCGCACCGATCGGGTTGAAGTAGCGCAGCATCACCACGCGCAG
>CAUJFM010000073.1 GCA_963169595.1 Bacteroidota bacterium
GGTGAAACGGCCGTTCACGGGAATGCTGCGCGTGAGGTCGCTCGCGTAGCCGCCGTACTCGCAGCCGAAGTCCATCAGGATCACATCGCCGTCGTTGCACACCTGGTCGTTGGTGATGTAGTGCAGCACGCAGGCGTTGTAGCCGCTGGCGATGATGGGCGTGTAGGCATGGCCGCGCGAGCCGTTGCGCAGGAACTCGTGCGTGATCTCCGCTTCGATCTCGTACTCCTTCACGCCGGGCTTCACGAAGCCGCACACCCGCTCGAAGGCCTTGCCGGTGATGGCGATGGCGCGCTTGATCTGTTCCACCTCCTCCTGCGTCTTGCGGCTGCGGATGCGGTGCATGATGGGCGCGCTGCGCTTCACGCTGTGCAGCGGGTACTGCGCGCGCAGTTCCTTGTTCTTGCGCTCCTCGCGCGTCTCCACCTCGTTGTGCTGGCGCAGGTGCTCGTTGCTGTTCAGGTACAGGTGCTCGCACTGCGGCACCAGGCGCTTGATGGTGGCCTCAAAGCTGCTCGTCCACAGCACCGTGGCGATGCCGCTGAGGTCGCGCGCCTCCTGCTGGCTGAACTTGGCACCCTCCCAGATCGCGATCAGCTCGCTGGTCTCGCGCACGAAGAGGATCTCGCGGTCCTTCGGGTCCACCGCATCGGGGAACAGCAGCAGGATCGTCTCCTCCTGGTCGATGCCCGTTAAGTAGAAGATGTCGCTGGCCTGCTTGAACGGCATCGTGCCATCGGCGCTGGTGGGCATGATGTCGTTGCTATGGAACACGGCGAGGCCGCCTTTCTCCAAGTGTTGGCGGAAACGGGCGCGGTGCTCGCGGTAGGTGGCGGCGGAGAGGGGTGTGTAGCGCATGGCATTCGCCGAATGGCTCGGCGTAGGTGAATAGGGCGAAGGTAGGGGAGGGAGCGAAGCTTCAATTCTCAAGCTACAAGCATCAAGGCCCAAGGCACGCCTTTGAAGCTTGGGACTTCAGCCTTGTGACTTGAGGCTTGTTCTGGGCGTGCCGGCTCGAGGACTCGCCGTCGGGCTATCCGCTGCAAGTCCGCGCTCGTCGTTCCTTCTCGCTTGCGGGCTTTCCGCTTCTATCCCTCACGCGATCGATCCTCACCCCGGGCCCACCCCAGCGAAAAGTGCTTCACAGCAACGATCGACCACGTCTGTCAAAGTGCGGTCCTACCTTGCAGGCCAACGAACCCATTATGAAACGCATCCTCGTCTCCATCTCCCTCTCCCCCGAAGGCATGGCACATATCCGGGCGACCCCAGAGCAGCAGAAGGCGGAGATGGAGTTCGTCAACAAGTGGAAGGAAGAGGGGCTTCTTGAGAGCTTCTTCATCAGCACCGACCGGACGGGGGCTTTTCTGCTCTTGAGCGGTGTGGAGTTGGGCCGCGCGAAGGAGCTCATCGCCATCCTGCCCTACTTCCCGTACATGGCCGAGGTGCAGTACTTCGAGCTGGACAAGCAGTTCTGAGCATGGCGAAGGCCAACAAGACCCAAGCCACCACCGCCAACGTGGAGGCCTTCATCGACACCCATCCCAAGGAGGAGATGCGCGATGACAGCCGGACGCTGATTACCCTCATGCAGGAGCTCACCGGCGAGGAGCCGCACATGTACGGCCCGTCCATCATCGGCTTCGGCACCTACCACTACACCTATGCCAGCGGGCATTCGGGCAGCGCACCGTTGGCGGCCTTCAGCCCGCGCAAGACGGAGCTGGTGATCTACCTGGGCCAGGAGGCCTTGGATCCGGAGGTGCTGGCCAAGCTGGGGAAGCACAAGGCCACGAAGGGCTGCCTGTACGTGAAGCGCCTGGCCGACATCGACCTGAAGGTGTTGAAGGCCCTGATCAAGCGGTCCATCGCGGCTACGCGGAAGGCCTACCCCGCTCCGTAGCCCGGCCCCACCACCGCCTTCTTTCGGAGGCAGACCCTGATCAGAACGGTTCTAAACAAGGGATGACCCCCCCTCGGCTTCCATGCCAACCGCTCGCCCCGTAAGTTTGCGGCCGAACGAACCTCAGTGGTTCGCTGTTAAGAAGACATGGCACGAACAGCCCTCCTCGGTTCCTCCCTCACGAAGAAGTATTGGATGGCCCTCACGGGCCTTTTCCTTTGCCTGTTCCTGGTGATCCACTTGGCCGGCAACCTGCAGTTGCTGGACGCCAGCCCGGAAGGCAGGCTGAAGTTCAACGCCTACGCCAAGTTCATGACCACCTTCCCGCTGATCAAGGTGGTGAGCTACCTGCTCTACTTCAGCATTCTGTTCCACGCCTTTGACGGCATCCTGCTGGCCATGCAGAACCGCCAGGCCCGTCCCACGCGTTACGTGAAGGAGAAGCCCTCCGCCAACCGCACCTGGTACAGTGGCCAGATGGCCCTGCTGGGTTCACTGCTGCTGGTGTTCATCGTGCTGCACATGAAGCATTTCTGGTACGAGATGCACTGGGGTGGCCTGCCGGTGGATGCCGAGGGCAACACCGACCTCTTCACCGTGGTGGCGGCCGCCTTCCAAGAGCCCCTGTACGTGGTGTTCTACGTGGTGGCCATGGCCGTGCTGGCCTTCCACCTGCTGCACGGGTTCCAGAGCGCCTTCCAGAGCCTGGGCCTGAACCATCCGCGCTACACCCCGATCATCAAGAACGTGGGGGTGTTCTTCGGCGTGGTGGTGCCGATCCTCTTCGCCCTCATCCCGGTGTGGATGTTCGCTTTCCCCGGTTGATCCTTCCCTTAGATCCGTCCGCAATTCCATGAGCAAGCTCGACAGCAAGATCCCTCCCGGTCCCATCGACAAGAAGTGGACCTACCACAAGGGGCATATGCGCATCGTGGCGCCTGCGAACAAGCGCCGCATCGATGTCATCGTGGTGGGCACGGGCCTCGCCGGTGCCAGCGCGGCCGCTTCCCTGGCCGAGATGGGCTACAACGTGAAGGCCTTCTGCTTCCAGGACAGCGCCCGCCGCGCCCACAGCATTGCCGCGCAGGGGGGCATCAACGCCGCCAAGAACTACATGAACGACGGCGACAGCACGTACCGTCTGTTCTACGACACCGTGAAGGGCGGCGACTACCGGGCCCGCGAGGCGAACGTGTACCGCCTGGCCGAGGTGAGCGCCAACATCATCGACCAGTGCGTGGCCCAGGGCGTGCCCTTCGCCCGTGACTACGGCGGACTGCTCGACAACCGCTCCTTCGGTGGGGTGCAGGTGAGCCGCACCTTCTATGCCCGCGGGCAGACAGGCCAGCAGCTGCTGCTCGGCGCCTACAGTGCGCTGATGCGCCAGGTGGGCAAGGGCACGGTGAAGATGTACGACCGTCACGAGATGCTCGATGTGGTGATCGTGGACGGCAAGGCGCGCGGCATCATCGCCCGCAACCTGATCACCGGCGAGATCGAGCGGCACGGCGCGCATGCGGTGCTGCTGTGCACCGGCGGCTATGGCAACGTGTTCTTCCTGAGCACGAACGCCATGGGCAGCAACGTTACCGCCGCGTGGAAGGCGCACAAGCGCGGGGCCTTCTTCGGCAACCCCTGCTACACGCAGATCCACCCCACCTGCATCCCGGTGAGCGGCACGCACCAGAGCAAGCTCACCCTGATGTCCGAATCGCTTCGCAACGATGGTCGCATCTGGGTACCGGCCAAGCTCGAGGACGCGAAGGCGATCCGGGAAGGCAAGAAGAAAGGCAGCGACATCCCCGAGGCCGACCGCGACTACTACCTGGAGCGCCGCTACCCGGCCTTCGGCAACCTGGTGCCGCGCGATGTGGCCAGCCGTGCCGCCAAGGAGCGCTGCGATGCGGGCTTCGGTGTGAACAAGACCGGTGAGGCCGTGTATCTCGACTTCAGCGCGGCCATCGAGCGCTACGGCAAGCTCCAGGCGAACATCCTGAAGCTGGAGAACCCCAGCAAGGAGAAGATCCGCGAGCTGGGCGAGGCCGTCGTGAGCGAGAAGTACGGGAACCTCTTCGACATGTACGAGAACATCGTCGGTGAGAACCCCTACAAGGAGCCGATGAAGATCTACCCCGCCGTGCACTACACCATGGGCGGCCTGTGGGTGGATTACAACCTACAGACCACGGTGCCCGGCCTCTTCGCCCTGGGCGAGGCCAACTTCAGCGACCACGGCGCCAACCGCCTCGGTGCCTCGGCGCTGATGCAGGGCCTGGCCGACGGCTACTTCGTGATCCCCTACACCGTGGGCGATTACCTCGCCGATGATATCCGCACCGGCCCCATCGACACCAAGCGTCCCGAGTTCGACGCCGCCGAGAAGGAGGTGACGGACCGCATCAACCACTTCATCAACAACAAGGGCACCAAGCCGGTGGATGAGTTCCACCGCCGCCTGGGCAAGGTGATGTGGGACAAGTGCGGCATGGCGCGCAACGAGCAGGGCCTGAAGGAGGCCATCCAGGAGATCCGCCAGATCCGTGCGGAGTTCTGGAAGGATGTGCGCGTACCCGGCAAGGCCAACGAGTTCAACCAGGAACTGGAGAAGGCCGGTCGTGTGGCCGACTTCCTGGAGCTGGGCGAGCTGATGTGCATGGACGCGCTGCACCGGAACGAGAGCTGTGGCGGCCATTTCCGCGAGGAGTACCAGGAGATGGAGGGCCCGCAGCAGGGCGAGGCCAAGCGCGACGACGCCAACTTCGCCTACGTGGCCGCCTGGGAGTGGCTGGGCGAGGCCGGCAAGGCCGAGCTGCACAAGGAGCCGCTGACCTTCGAGGAGGTGAAACTGACCCAGCGTTCATACAATAAAGATCGAGCCAATTGTAGCGTCGACCCATCGGTTCGACGCTACACAACCAGATAGCCAAATGGGCAACATGAAATTGACACTGAAGATCTGGCGCCAGAACGGTCCCAACGACAAGGGCCGCATGGAGACCTATCCCGTGAACGATGTGTCCGAGGACATGTCCTTCCTGGAGATGCTGGACGTGCTGAACGACCAGCTGATCCGCGAAGGCAAGGACCCGGTCGCCTTCGACCATGACTGCCGCGAGGGTATCTGCGGCATGTGCAGCCTGTTCATCAACGGTGAGCCCCACGGCCCGGGCCGCGGCATCACCACCTGCCAGCTGCACATGCGCAAGTTCAAGGATGGGGACACCATATTCATCGAGCCTTGGCGCAGCGCCGCCTTCCCGGTGATCAAAGACCTGAGCACCAATCGCAGCGCCTTCGACCGCATCCAGGCCGCCGGCGGCTTCGTGAGCGTGAACACCAGCGGCAACCTGGTGGACGGCAACGCGGTGCCCATCCCGAAGGATGATGCCGACAAGGCCTTCGACGCAGCCACCTGCATTGGCTGCGGCGCCTGCGTGGCCACCTGCCCCAACGGAAGTGCCATGCTCTTCGTGGCCGCCAAGGTGAGCCAGTTCGCCCTGCTGCCCCAGGGCCGTCCCGAGGCCAAGCGCCGTGTGCTGGCCATGGTGGACCAGATGGACAAGGAGGGCTTCGGCAACTGCAGCAATACCGGCGCCTGCGAGGTGGAATGCCCCAAGGGTATCAGCCTGGAGCACATCGCCCGCATGAACAGAGAATACTTGGCGGCGAGCGTGACGAAGGAGTGAAAGTGCACCGATGAACTACTGGAAAGGCCGTCATCGACGGCCTTTCTTGTTCCCTACCTATTACCCGTGGTGAACTCGGACCCGCGTCCATTTAGCTTAGCCGAACATGCAGTTGACCAGCAAGCTCCCCCACGTCGGCACCACCATCTTTACGGTGATGAGCAAGCTCGCGCAGGAGTGCGGCGCCATCAACCTGAGCCAGGGCTTCCCTGACTTCCCCATCGATAGCAGGCTCATCGAACTGGTGGACAAAGCCATGCGGGCGGGGCACAACCAGTATGCACCCATGCCGGGTCTGCCGGCCTTGCGGGAGGCCATCGCGGCCAAGGTGCAGCGGCTGTACGGATTCAACTATGACCCGGACACGGAGGTGACGGTGACAGCGGGTGGTACCCAGGCCATCTTCACGGCACTGGGTGCGGTCGTCCATCCCGGCGATGAGGTGATCATCATCGACCCCGCCTACGACTGCTACGCGCCCACGGTGGAGCTGTTCGGCGGCAGGCCGGTGCATGTGCGCCTGGGTGCGGACATGAAGTTCGATGCGGGAGCGGTGAAGGCGGCCATCACGCCCCGCACCCGCATGCTGATGATCAACACGCCGCACAACCCGGCGGGGACCATCCTGCGCGATGTGGACATGCGGCAGGTCGCCGACCTGCTGCGCGGCACCGACATCCTCCTGCTCAGCGACGAGGTGTACGAGCACCTGGTCTTCGATGGCGAGCCCCACGCTTCCGCGATCAACTACCCGGAGCTGCGCGATCGCGCCTTCGTCATCTTCAGCTTCGGCAAGGTGTTCCACGCCACCGGCTGGAAGATGGGCTATGCCCTGGCCCCGAAGGCCCTGATGGCTGAGTTCCGCAAGGTGCACCAGTTCAACGTGTTCAGCGCGAACACGCCGATGCAGCACGCCTTGGCCACCTACATGCAGGAGCCTGCACACTATGAGCAGGTGTCCGCGTTCTACCAAGCCAAGCGCGACCGGTTCGCGGCCGGCATGCGGAACTCGCGGTTCAAGCTGTTGCCCTGCGAGGGCTCGTACTTCCAGACGGCGGATCACAGTGCGATCAGCGACGAGAGCGACCGGGCCTTTGCCGAACGTGTTGCGCGGGAGTTCGGTGTGGCGACGATCCCGCTCTCCCCCTTCTACCAGGAGCCGCCAACCGGTCAACGGCTGCTGCGCTTCTGCTTCGCCAAGCAGGACGCTACCTTGGACGCAGCGATCGAGAAGCTATGCAGGATCTGAGGGTAACGCTGGTGCAGAGCCACCTGCACTGGGAGGATGCGGCAGAGAACCGCGCGCTCTTCACGGCCAAGTTCAAGGACCTTCGCGGTACCACCGACCTGGTGGTGCTTCCGGAGATGTTCACCACGGGCTTCACCATGCGCAGCCGCGAGCTGGCCGAAGGCATGGACGGCCGTACGGTGGCCTGGATGCACGAGCAGGCCCATGCGATCGATGCAGCTCTTTATGGAAGCGTCATCATCCGGGAAGGCGATCACTGCTACAACCGGGGCCTGTTCGTCACGCCCGATGGCACGGTGACGACCTACGACAAGCGTCACCTGTTCCGCTTTGCGAAGGAGACGGACCACTACACCGCCGGTACCGAGCGCGTGGTGGTGGAATGGCGCGGCTGGCGCATCCTGCTGCAGATCTGCTTCGACCTGCGCTTCCCGGTGTTCGCGCGCAACCGCGGCGATTACGATGCCATCCTCTACGTGGCCAACTGGCCCGAGGTGCGCCGCTACCCATGGAGCCACCTGCTCATCGCGCGGGCCATCGAGAACCAGTGCCATGTGGTGGGCGTGAACCGGGTGGGACAGGATGGCAACGGCCACCTCTATTCCGGCGATTCGGCCGCGATCGACCCCAGGGGTGCGGTGACCGGTCTGGCACCGGGTGCCGAAGGCATGCTGACCACGGTCTTCGATCGCGTCGCGTTGGAGCACTTCCGGGCGAAGTTCCCGGTGGCCATGGAGGCCGACGGGTTCGAGCTGCTCCTGTGATCAGCGCAGCACCTGCACCTGTCCCATCTGCTGCTGCTCCATACCGATGGTGCCCTCCTCATCGGTGTAGAACTTGTACGTCATCCGCCAGACGTACATGTCGTTCTTGACCAACTCACCGCGATAGGTGCCGTCCCATCCCATGGACAGGTCGTCCGTCTCGTAAAGCAGTTCACCCCAGCGGTCGAACACCCCCAGGTGGATGGAGGCGATGCTCTAGCCAACGTGCAGGAAGGTGTCGTTCAGTCCGTCACCGTTCGGTGTGAAGGTGTTCGGGATGAAGATGGTGGCCGGGCAGTATTCGATCA
>CAUJFM010000074.1 GCA_963169595.1 Bacteroidota bacterium
CCCAGCTTGTCGGTGGAGAAGTGGATCCGTTCGGCTGCGCCAGGAGCGAAATGGTCCAGCACCTGCACCAGGGCCGGGATCAGCTCGGGGTCCTGCGAAGAGGTCTTCACGCGGGCGCGATGACCCGACAGCCACACGCAAAGCACATCGTGCAGGCCCACCAGGGGCACGTTGCCCGCGAGCACCAAGCCCACGGTCCGCACCGGATCACGCGACGCGGCCAGCTGGGGATAGGCGCTTGTCCAGGTCCGCAGCGACCCGGGCTCCAGGGCTGTACCCCAGGCCGCGAACGCATGCCGCACGTTCGCCTCGGTGGCCCAGCCATTGGCCAGGTGGGCCCGGCGCACCAGTGCATCCAAGTGGTCATACTCCGGCTGGGCCAGTCCGATGGCGTGGCCCGGCCACGGCGCAGCGGCGCCGATGGCGGCCATCACGCGGCCCAATTGCGCCAGGGCGGCCAGGTCCTGCTCCACCGTGCGCTGATCGGGTTGTACCGGACCCGGACCGGCCATGCTCTTGCTCATATCTTTGCCCGCCGTTCCCGGCCAGTTCAGGCCGGGCCGCAAAAGTAGACCGTACCGCCATGGCGATCATGATCACCGATGAATGCATCAACTGTGGTGCATGCGAACCGGAATGCCCCAACAATGCCATCTACGAGGGTGGCAGCGAATGGCGCCTTGCCGACGGCACCTCGCTCCATGGGGCGCAGATCACGCCCATGGGCAACAGCTACGATGCCGATGCGGCCCAGAAGCCCGTGGCCATGGACGTGTACTACATCGTGACGGACAAATGCACCGAATGCACCGGCTTCCACGATGAGCCTCAGTGCGCCGCCGTGTGCCCCGTGGATTGCTGCGTGGACGACCCCGACCACCGCGAAACGAAGGAGCAGCTCCTCGCCAAGAAGGAGTTCATGCACCTCTGAGGATCGACCCAGCCGGCCTTCCGGGCCATACGCTGCACGGCCGGACCACCGTTGAAAGGACCATGCGGCACGCCTTCACCATCCTTCTGCTCGCGCTCCACGCCGTGGCGGCCGCCCAGCCGGAGGTGCGCGCGGACCTCATCGCCAGCGCGAAGGCCCTGCCCCTGGCCCGCACCGATGCCGCCCGCGACAGTCTGAGCCTCCGCATCAAGGACGGGCTGCGGGCCCTGGCCGCAGACCCCGCCACCCTGACGGCCGACCTCAGCGACATCCCCCTGAGCCGCGTGGATGCCCCGGATGGCCGCTTCCGCCTGTTCACGTGGAACGTGCCGAACATGACCGGCGGCCACCGCTATGAAGGCCTGTTGCTGGTGCAGGACGCCAAGCGCCAGCAGGTGATCGAACTGCGCGACCGGACCGCGGACGTGAGCGCGCCCGAAGTGCCTGAACTGGGACCGGACCGCTGGTACGGCGCCCTGTACTACCAGGTGGTGCCGGTGAAGAAAGGCGGGAAGACCTACTACACCCTGCTGGGCTGGAAGGGCTTCAACAAGGTGGAAACGCGCAAGGTGATCGAGGTGCTCAGCTTCAGGGGCGGCACGCCCCGCTTCGGGGCCCCGTTGTTCGGCACGGGCAAGTTGAAGAAGCAGCGCGTGGTGTTCGGCTATTCCTTCCAGGCCACCATGACCCTGCGCTACGAGAGCGAGCAGGAACGCATCGTGCTGGACCACCTGGTGCCTGCCCGCACCGACCTGGAGGGGCAATGGGCCTTCTACGGACCCGACATGAGCTACGACGCCTACGTGTGGGAGAAGGGCCAGTGGCGCTTCGTGCGGGACATCGATGCGCGCGACAACAAGCGCGACAACAAGCCCTTCAAGGCCCCACCGACCGCCCCGAGGCCTTGATGGCCGTGGGTTTGCCGAACAGACTGCGCGCTCCACCGCAACCCGATACCTTTGGGGCCTTGATCCACATCCCATGACCGTCGCCACCAAAAAGAAGGTCCACAATTACAGCGCCGGCCCCTGCATCCTGCCGCAGGAGGTCTTTGAACAGGCCGCACAGGCCGTGCTCGACTTCGAGGGCAGCGGCCTCAGCATCCTGGAGATCAGCCACCGCAGCAAGCCCTTCGAGGCCGTGATGGCCAAGGCCCAGGGACTGGTGAAGGAGCTGCTGGGTGCACCCGAGCACTACCAGGTGGTGTTCCTGGGAGGCGGGGCCAGCCTCGGCTTCCACATGGTGCCACTGAACTACATGAAGGTGGGCGGCAAGAGCGCCTACGTCAACACCGGCGAGTGGGCCACCCGCGCCATCAAGGAGAGCAAGCTGATCGGTGACACCGTGGTGGTGGCCAGCAGCGAGGACAAGAACTTCAGCTACATCCCCAAGGGCTTCGAGGTGCCGGCCGATGTGGACTACTTCCACTTCACCAGCAACAACACCATCTTCGGCACGCAGTTCAAGCAGTTCCCGAAGAGCGCTGCGCCGCTGATCTGCGACATGAGCAGCGACATCTTCAGCCGTCCGGTGAACGCCGCCGACTTCGCGCTGATCTATGCCGGTGCGCAGAAGAACATGGGGCCTGCCGGTGCCACGGTGTACCTCTTCGATCCCGAGCGCCTGGGCCACACGGGCCGCAAGCTCAGCCCCATGCTCGACCTGAAGAACCACGGTTCCAAGGAGAGCATGTACAACACCCCGCCGGTCTACGCCGTGTACGTGAGCATGCTCACCATGGAGTGGATGAAGAAGATGGGCGGAGTGGCCGCCATGGAAAAGCGCAACGCCGCCAAGGCCGACCTGCTCTACGGCGCCATCGACCGCCTGGCCCCCGTGTTCAAGGGCACCACGGCCGTAGAGGACCGCAGCGTGATGAACGCCACCTTCGTGCTGGCCGACACCGCATTGGAACCCGCCTTCGATGCCCTGTGGAAGGAGGCCGGCATCAACGGATTGCGCGGCCACCGCAGTGTGGGCGGCTACCGGGCCAGCATGTACAATGCCCTGCCCATTGAAAGCGTCCAGGTGTTGGTGGACGTGATGGAGCATTTCGCGAAGAAGAACGGATAACACACCATGCGCATTCACGCCAACGACGGACTCGCCGCCACGGCCAAGGCCGCCCTGCAGGAGGAAGGAGCCACCGTCACCACCGAACACGTGCCCCAGGACCAGCTGGCCGCCTACCTGAACAAGGAGAAGGTGGAGGTGCTGCTGGTGCGCAGTGCCACCAAGGTGAAGAAGGACCTCATCGACGCCTGCCCCGGCCTGAAGCTCATCGGGCGCGGTGGTGTGGGCCTTGACAACATCGATGTGGTCCACGCCAAGGCCAAGGGCATCCCCGTGATCAACACCCCGGCCTCCTCCTCCATCTCCGTGGCGGAGCTGGTGATGGCGCACCTCTTCGGCCTGATGCGCAACCTGCACAAGGCCAACCGCCGCATGCCGGGCGAGGGACGCAGCCACTTCAAGGACCTGAAGAAGGAATACGAGAAGGGCACCGAAGTGCGCGGCAAAACGTTGGGCGTGATCGGCTTCGGCCGCATCGGGCAGTGGACCGCGCGCTACGCCCTGGGTGCCGGCATGCGGGTGCTCTACGTGGACAACCACGCCACCGCCGAGGCCATCGAGGTGGAGATCGGTGGGCAGAAGGTGCGCGTACCGGTGAAGATGGTCACCTTGGACGAGATGCTCGCCCAGGCCGATGCCATCAGCCTGCACGTACCCGCCCAAAAGGATGGCCGCCCCGTGCTGGGCAAGGCCGAACTGGCCAAGGTGAAGCCCGGAGTGGTGCTGGTGAACACCGCGCGTGGCGGCAGCATCGACGAGGACGCCCTGTTGGAAGCGTTGAAGGATGGTCGTGTGAAGGCCGCCGCCCTGGACGTGTTCGTAGGCGAGCCCGAGCCCCGCGCCGACATCCTGACCCAGGAGAACATCAGCCTCAGCCCCCACATCGGTGCCGCCACCGCTGAAGCGCAGGGCCGCGTGGGCGATGAGCTCGTGGACCGCATCCTCGCCTGGCGCTCGTCCGTGACCGTGGAGTGATGATCGAGCTGCGTCCGTTCCGTGCCTGGCGGGCCGCGCCGGACAAGGCCCACCTGGTGGGCTCGCGCAGCTACGTGTCCTACACCACCGAACAGCTGGCCGAGAAGCTGGCCGGCAACCCCTACACCTTCCTGCACGTGCTGCACCCGGAGACCGGGAACCCGCCCCCCCCGGACCGCCACCAGCGCTTCCTGCGCGTGCGGCAGGCCTTCAAGGCGTTCTGCGACGAAGGCGTGCTGGTGCGCGATGCCGAACCGTGCATCTACGTGTACGAGCAGACCGCCCGGGGCAACCGCACGCGCGGCATCATCACCGGGGTGAGCGTGGAGGCCTACCGCGACGGACGTATCAAGGTGCACGAGCAGACCCTCACCGCCCGGGAACAGCTCTTCGTGGACTACCTGCAGCACACCGGCATCAACGCCGAACCTGTGCTGCTGGCCACCCCGGACGGCGTGGCGTGGGACAGCCTGCTGGACCCCATCGCGGCGCAGCGCCCCGACCACGACTTCACCACCACCGACCGGGTGCGGCACCGGCTTTGGGCCATCAGCGACCGCCGGTTCCGCGAGGAGCTGCAGCGCTACTTCGCCGAAGTGCCCAGCCTCTACATCGCCGACGGCCACCACCGCATGGCCTCCAGCGCCGGACTGGCCGCACGCGAACAGGCCACCGACGTGGACCCCAAGGCCTGGTGCCTGGCCTACATCGTGCCGCGGCCCCAACTGTACATCTACAACTTCGACCGCGCCGTGCAGGGGCTCAACGGCCACTCGCCCGCGAGCCTGGTACAGGCCCTGTCCGCACTGGGCAAACTGCAGCGCGTGGACGCCCCCTGGTCCGCACCGGGCACCGTGGGCATCTACCTGGACCGCCAGTGGTATGCCTTCGAGCTGCCTGCGGTGGATGGGACGGCCTCCGACCAGCTCGATGCCGCCCGCCTGAGCATCACTGTGCTGGCCCCGCTCCTGGGCGTGGCCGACCTCCGCACCGACCCGCGCGCCCATTTCGTGCCCGGCACCAGCGGCACCCATGAACTGCAGCGCCTGGTGGACAGCGGCGAGGCCGATGTGGCCTTCCACCTGCACCCGGTGCGCTTCGCGGAACTGCAGGCCGTGGCCGACAGCGGGGGCACCATGCCGCCGAAGAGCACCTACATCGAACCCAAACTGCGCAGCGGGGTCACCGTGTACTCGCTGGAGGACGTGTGAGCATGGACCGCGCCGTGGACATCCAAGCACTGGCCACCCGCTACGCCACCGTGAAAGCCGGCATCCCCGGCGGCGTGACCTTGGTGGCCGTGAGCAAGACGCGCAGCGCGGCCGAGGTCCAGGCCTTGTACGACCTGGGACAACGGCATTTCGGGGAGAACTATCCCCAGGAGCTGCGGGAGAAAGCCCCCCAACTGCCAGCGGACATCCACTGGCACTTCATCGGCCACCTGCAGCGCAGCAACGTGAAGCACGTGCTGCCCTTCACGCACCTGGTGCACGGGGTGGAGAGCGACCGCCTGCTGGACGAGATCGAGAAGCGCGCTGCGGCATTGGACCGGCCCGTGGACGTGCTGCTGCAGGTGCACATCGCCCAGGAGGAGACCAAGCACGGCCTCTCCCCGGATGAACTGCGGACCGCGTTGCGCACCTGGCCCTGGGCTTCCTGGCCGCATGTGCGTGTGCGGGGGCTGATGGGCATGGCCACCTTCACGGACGACCGGACGCAGATCGCCGCCGAGTTCCGCGGGTTGCGGCAGCTGTGGGAGGAGGTCCAGGTGCTCGGCGTATTCCCAGAAGGCCAGTTCACCGAGCTGAGCATGGGCATGTGCGGCGATTCCGCGATCGCCATCGCCGAAGGCAGCACGTTGGTGCGCATCGGCACGGCCATTTTCGGGGAGCGGGGCGCCTGAGGGATCCCGATCGTGCCGCTGATCCGGGAGGCAACCGCTGGAACAAAGCGCGTCTACCGGATATACCTTTCGGGAACCCGAACCTGTAGCCCATGCGCCACGCTACCCTGCTGCTTTCCGCCGCCCTGCTCTTCAGCAGCATGCTCCACGCCCAACGCAACCTGGAGGTGGGCATTGCCAGCGGCGTCACCAACTACCAGGGCGACCTGGGCAACTACGGCGGCGCCGTGCAATGGAACGGCTTCCGCACCGGGCTGCAGGTCACCTTCCGCGACTTCCTCAACAACCCGAAGCGCTACGTGACGCGCTCGCTCACCACCGAGGCCCGCATGGGCTGGTACCGCATCGGCTACGAGGAGACCGACATGATCCGCGGCCTGGATGTGAGCGACCTGCGCAACTACAAGCGCGGCCTGGGCTTCCGCACCGACCTCTATGGCGTTTCGGGCCATCTGGTGCTGAACGCCTACCGCGAACCCTACCAGCCCCTGTTCCAGCAGCGCTTCTTCATGACCTTCCAGATCGGCCTCGGCGTGTATTACGGGCGCCCCAAGGCCGACCTCTTCCTGGGCGACATGAACATCGCCAACCGCTACCACTTCTGGGAGGACGGCACCGTGCGCAACGCTCCGCGCGGCACGCCCGATGCGCAGATCATCGAGCGCGATGGCGATTACGAGACCGACCTCTACGATTGGGTGACCGAGGGCGCGGGCAACGCCAGCGACGTGAACGCCGTTTCGCGTCCCTCGCCCTGGCACGTGGCCATGCCCATGGGCTTCGGGCTGCGCTACATGCTCACCAAAAAGCTGAGCGTGGGCATGGAGTTCAGCTACATGATGTTCTTCGACGACATGCTGGACAACGTGAGCCAGCGCTACGCCACCTACGCGGAGATCGATGCGTACTACCCCAACGACCCCACCCGCCAGGAGCTGGCCCGCTACATCAGCGATCCCACGGGCTGGGGCACGGACGGCACCGTGACGCGCCTCACCAGCCGCCGCGGCAACCCCGGACTGCTGGACAACTTCAGCTTCATCAGCGTGGAGGTGAGCTACAAGTTCAAGCGGAAGCCCGGACGCCGCAGCTACGTGCACCTGTAGCGCCACGCCGGGAAGTGCGACCTTCGCGGCATGAGCGACGCCGCCCCCAAGAAGAAGAAACTCGACCTGGCCTTCGCCGCGCTGCTGAGCGAGGATGACGCCCAGGTACTCACCGCCCTCACCCGCATCGAGGCCGAGGGGGATGCCCGCGCCATCCGCCCGCTGCTCACCGCCCTGGCCCGGACCAACGACCCCAAGGTGCAGCAGCGCATCACCGGCCTGTTGCACCAGGTGAAGGCCACCAACGCCGTGGAGGAACTGATGGCCGCGCTGGACGACCCCGCCCTGCTCGGCGTGCGCCGCACGGTGCTCTCCACCTTCTGGAGCGCCGGGCTGGATGTGCGCGAGCACCTGGACCGCTTCATCGACCTGGCCGTGGCGGGCAGCGCAGAGGAGTGCTTCGAGTGCCTCACCGTGATCGAGAACCAGGAGATCTGGCCCGAGAAGGCCGCCCGGCTGGGCCTGGCCCGCGTGCGCAAAGCGGCCGCCGCGGAAAGCGATGCCTACAAGGGCGCGATGCTGCAGGACCTGATCGGTGTGCTGGAAGTACGCTTGGGCGTGGAATAAGCCCGGCGCGGGATGGCGATCTTCGCCCCTGTGCGCTCCCGCATCCAGGACCTGGCCTTTGTGGTGCTGCCGCTGCTGCTGGCCGTGGTGGTGGTGCTCATCAGCCAGTTCACGCTCGGGTCGTGGTGGTTGGAACTGCTCAGCTACTTCATGCCCGCCTTCCTCGTGAGCAGCCTGGTGCTGGCCGTGCTCTGCCTGCGCACCGGCCGGGGCTGGCGCCACCGCTGGGCCCCGGCCCTGCTGCTCCTCGCGTGCCTGAAGCCCTTCAGCGAGACCGTGGCCTTCCACGGCACCGATGGCGAGGCGGACCTCACGGTGATGAGCTTCAATGCCGCGCTCTTCAACCCCTACCGGCCCGAGACCCTGGAGAGCGACCCGGGCCTCTTCGACCGGTTCTATGACCACCTGCGCACCGGGCCCAGCCCGGACATCCTCTGCATCCAGGAGTTCTACCATGCCTTTCAGCGTGACGAGGAGCTCACCATCGACTCCATCGTGAAGCTGGGCGGCTACAGCAACTTCTACATGAACCCGCGCTTCAACCATGATTACGCGGGGCTCATCGGCGTGGCCACCTACTCCAAGTTCCCCGCGATCGCCTCCGGGCGGCTGGACTTTGCGGGGGGCGACCACACCAACGGCCACTGGAACGACTTCGTGGTGCGCGGCGACACCCTGCGCGTGGTGAACGTCCAGCTGCGGTCCATGAGCATCCGGTGGACCTGGGACGCCGCGCGGAGCCTGCCCGCCGACCTGTGGTGGAACCTGCGCAACATCCACGGGCGGCTGCGCCAGGGCTACCATGCGCGGAACGCCGAGCTCGATGCCATCGAGGGTTTCCTGCGCGAAAGCCCCTACCCGGTGATCCTCTGTGCGGACATCAACGCCCTGCCCTACTCGGACACCTACCAGCGCCTGAAGCGGCTCTACCACAACGCGTTCGAGCAGCGCGGCAGGGGCTTCGGCTTCACCTACCACCACTTCCCCTGGTTCATCCGCATCGACAACCAGTTCTTCTCGCCCCAGCTCGGCATCAGCCACTTCCGCACCCGCACCGACATCGCCATCAGCGACCACTACCCCGTGGAGGCCGGGTATAGGGTGCGGGCGAGGCGTTGACCGGCCCGGACCAGCAGCCGCAGGACGCGCCTCATTCTCAAAGATCTGTTGGCCGCAAGACGTGTGGACCGCAGTTCAAGGTGCGTTCATCCACGGTCGACCAGAACGCCCCTTGAACACACCAAGTGGCTGAGCTCCTGCCCTATGTTCGGGGGGAAAATGCCACGGGCCCCGAAAACAAAACCATTCTCTGACGAGTAAATTCGACAGGCCACATGGACAAGAAGCCCGTCGAGCGCGAACAGACCGTGAAGCTGGAGCACTTGGTACACAAGGCCCAACGCTGCATAGCATTGCACTTCGCTTACGATGCTGAGCTCGTGCATGCCGCCAGGCAGGCCGGTGCCAAATGGAGCGCATCCCATCGCTGTTGGTGGACACCGAACGCACCGGAACACCTGCAGGCCATCTTCGCCGCGTTCAAGGGTAAGGCCTGGGTGGACATGAACGGCCTGCGGAAGAAAGCCGATGATGTGCCAACGGTACCGAAGGCACCTGTGAACCCCGTGAAGAAGGCAACGGCGAGCAAGGCAACGAAGCCGACCGTTCAGCAAACGCAGCGCAAGGGGCCACAAGCGGTGCACCTTACACCGTCGCACGAGAACGCCTTGGCCGCGATGCGGAAGAAGCTGGAGATCGCGCGGTACAGCCCGAACACCATCGACAGTTACCTGAACGCCACCAAGCAGTTCTTCCTGCGGTTCGCGGCAAAGCACCCGAACGACATCCGCACAGAGGACATTGAGACCTACCAGCATGAGCTGGCCAGGGCCGGCAAGAGCAACAGCTACCTGAACCAGGTGGTGAACGCGGTGCGCTACTACTACAAGGATGTGCTGGGGGATGCGTACCGTGTGAAGTTCATTGAGCGGCCGCGTGGCGAGCGGAAGTTGCCCAAGGTGCTAAGCGAGCAGGAGGTTGCGGCCATCCTGAAGGCGCCGACCAACCTGAAGCATCGCTGCATCCTGATGCTCATCTACTCCGCAGGGCTGCGACTGGGCGAATTGATCGCCTTGGAACGCACGGACATCATCCCTGAGCGCAAACAAGTGCTGATCCGCGGGGCCAAAGGAGGAAAGGACCGTGTATCCCTGTTGAGCGATAAGCTATTGACGCTCTTAGGGGAATACCTGAAAGCCTACGAACCGCGCCACTATCTGTTCGAGGGCCCACAGGGTGCCAAGTACTCGGACACGAGCGTTCATCAGGTCTTCAAGCAGGCGAAGAAGAAAGCCGGGATCACGGCTCCGGCTACCGTCCATACGTTGCGCCACTCCTTTGCCACACATCTCTTGGAGAACGGCACCGACCTGCGTTATTTTCAAACCCTGCTTGGGCACGCCAGCAGTAAGACCACCGAGATCTACACCCATGTCA
>CAUJFM010000075.1 GCA_963169595.1 Bacteroidota bacterium
GGTACCGGAGAAGGGACTCGAACCCTTACAACCTTTCGGTCACACGCCCCTGAAACGTGCGCGTCTACCAATTCCGCCACTCCGGTGGGAGATGGTCTTTCCTGCTCAGGGGCCGCAAATATACACGCTCTCCAGAATTCCAACACATGGAACCTGCAGGAAGCACGAAGCCCCCATCCACCGGGTGGTGGACAGGGGCGACGTGACTCTTCAGATCGACCTCTGAACTACTTGGACACCCGGTTGAACGCGAGGTCCCGATGCAGGGTTACGGTACCCGGAAAAAAAAGTCCCGACCGCAGGGAGCGGCCGGGACCTTTTCCGGATCGCCGATCAGTTCTCGTCGGGCAGGAAGCTGTGCTTCTGGCCGTAGCGCAGCATCTGGCCGATGAAGTCCTTCGGGTAGGTCAGCTTCACATCGGTGATGTTGCCGTTCGCATCGGTCACGGCCTCCATCTCGGGTTGGATGAAGCCTGCATAGGGGGCCGTCTTGATCTTCTCGGAACGCTTCAGCACCTCCGCGTGCAGCGCCTGGTCCACCTTCACGCCATAGTTCTCCACCAGTGCCTTGCCGGCCTCGTAGTCGCCCTGGCTCTTGATGCGCTGCACCTCGCGCAGCAGATCGCCGAACAGTACACGCAGCTTGTCGTAATCCCGGATGTCGAAGTAGGTCTCGCCGTTGCGGTTCACCTTCACGATCACACTGTCGGCCAAGCCCTTCTCATACACCCAGGCGCTCACCCACTGACGGTTGCGCATGTGGGCCTCCTCGATGTCCTTGCCCGGTTTGATGCGGCGCAGCTGGACCATGAGACCGTTCCGGATGTAGCCATCATACTCGGCCTTGCCCACCTCGAGGCTCGGCATCACGCCAAGCTCCACCAGCTTGGGGTCCATGATGAAGTAGAGCGCCACCAGGTCCGCACGGCCTTCCTCCAGCGTGCTGGCATAGGTCTTCAGCGTGGCATCGGTCTCGCCCACACCGGGCTCGATCTGGCCGCTGGCATGGCCCACCACCTCGTGCAGGGCGGTGTGGAGCTTGCCGGCCAGGCTGCCATGCTCCTTGGCACGGGCGATCTCCTCGGCATCGTGGCAGAAGACCTCCAGGCTGCTCGGGCCGCTGCTCTTGTCGTAGGCCTCGCTGATGTTGCCGAGGCTCACGCTCTTGCTGCCGTGGGCGGCGCGGATCCAGTTGGCATTGGGCAGGTTCACCCCGACCGGCGTGCTCGGTGCGGCATCACCCGCCTCCCCGACGGTGTTGATGAAGCGGTAGGTGATGCCCACCACGTCCTTCTTCTTGTGCTGGGGCAGCAGCGGCGAGTTGTCCTCGAACCACTGCGCGTTCTCCATGATCACGGCCATGTTCTTGGTGGCCTCGGGATCGTTCACCTCCACAATGGCCTCGTAGCTGCCACGCTTGCCGATGGGGTCGTTGTACACCTCCACGAAGCCCAGGATATAGTCCACGGTGCTCTTCGTGTCCTTCACCCAGGCCACGTTGAAATCGTCCCAGGTCTTCAGATCGCCGGTGCGGTAGTACTGGATGAGCAGTTCAAGGGCGGCCTTCTGCTCGGGGGTCTCGGCCACCGTCACGGCCTTCTCCAGCCACTTCACGCTCTCGGCCAGGGCGGGGCCATAGAGGCCGTCCACCTTGTAGACCTGTTCCATGAGCTTGCCATCCTTTCCGCGCACCAGGCGGCTGTTCAGGCCATAGCTCAAGGGCTGGGGGTCGTTCTTCTTCTCCAGCTTGGCATAGAAGGCCTCCACCTCCTTCTGGCTGATGTCATCCCCATAGAAGTTCACCGCACTGGCGAGCACAGGGTCCTTGTCCGCGTCGAGGCTCACCTTCTTGGCATCGATGGTGGGGTCGAAGATGGCGGCGAGCACCTCGGGGGCGAGGCTGGCCCCGCTCTCCTTCAGGAGCTGCTCGAAGTAGGCCTGCGGGAAGGCGGGCAGGTGCTTGTCGTTGCTGTAGTGATGGTGGATGCCGTTGCTGAAGAACACCTGCTTGCCATAGACCATGAAGTTCTCCCAATCACTGCCGCTGCGCTCACCCTTGTAGTTGGCGAGGATGGCCTCGAGGGCACGGCGGATCTTGAGGTTGTGGCGGTAGTTCTGGTCCCACATGATGTCACGCCCCGCCAGGCCGGCCATGTTCAGGTAGTAGCAGAGCTGCTTCTGCTGGAGGCTGAGCTGGTCCCAGCCCGGTACCTGGTAGCGCAGCACGCGGACATCGGCGAACTGCTCGGTCTCCCACTGGAAGGTATCGGCCACGGCCGTGGTATCCGCAACTGGTGCGGTGGTGCCGGACTGTTCGCCGCCGCAGGCCACGAAGAACGGAGCGGCGAGGAGGATCGAAATGTACTTGCGCATGGAATGGTTCTCGGATGAAGCGACGAAGATAGCCGCCCGTCCGGACCCGTTCCGGTCACCGACGGACCGCGGAAAGAGGCATGTTCGCCTTGGCCTCCTCCACCATGCGTTTCATCCGGTGGTAGGCGGCGAGCTGCTTGTTGTACCGCTTAAGGTCCGAGGGGTCCAACTGCTCCACGTGCAGCAGGTCCATCTTGTCGGCCAGGTCGTGCAGCTTCACCCGGATGGCCAGATTGTCCTGTACCACGCGATCGATGTACTGCTCGTAGGTCTCCTCAGGGTGGCGCGTGATGTGCTCCAACGCTTTCAACACGCGCAGGGAAAAGCCCTTGCGCTCCAGGTCGGCCATGGTGAGGTCCGAACGCTCCAGTACATCGTGCAACGCTCCCAGCACCTGCTCATCGAAGTCATGCCCCCGCATCATCACCCGCATCACATGCAGGATGTACGGTTTGCCGAAGCGGTCCGTCTGCCCCTTGTGCACCTTGGCCGCAAGGCGGATGGCGGTCTCGAGCAGGTATTCCATGCGGATTACTTGTCCAGGGTGATGCGCAGGTCCAGGGCTTTGGGATCGCGTGAGATCACCGACCAATCCGTTGCCGCATCGACCTGCTTCGGCTTCTCCCGGGTGGTGGACACCCCTTCGGCCACCTCGACACCGGAAACGGGTGCGCTGAAGCTGAAGGAGTACTTGTACTTCATCATCCCCAACAGGACCTGGGGGTCGAAGCCCTCACCTCCGGTGCTGTCCGCCTCCTCCTCGGCAAGGCTGGCGCCCAGTTCGGCAGCATGGCGGTTGTTCGTGCGCACCAGGGTGTTGCCCTCCCAGGCGAAGAACCCGTGCTGACCACCCGAGCTGTCCGGGAGGAGCACGTTGAGGGCGGCGTTCAATGCGTTGATGTCCTTGAAATGGAAGCTGATGCGCTGCACCCATTCCTTCTGGTCCAGCTTCACCTTGCTGAGCCCCGGAATGGCCTTGAGCTGGGTGATGTTCTCCTTCAGGTCCATCATGCCCAGGCCCTCATCACCGTCCTTCTTCTCGTCGCTCAGGGCCTCCAACCCTTTCATCAGTTCACCGAGCTCGGATAGGTCCACCACGTAGGTCATGGTGCCGCTGCCGTTCTTCTTGAAAGTGTAGTGCTCCTCGATGGTGAGGCAGCCGGTGAGGCAGAGCACCAAGGCCCCTGCCAGGAGGATCCGCAGACGGTTCATGAAGGGCGAAAGGTAGTGCCGCGGATAGCCGCACGCATGGGACCGGCAGAAAAAGCAGGTCCCCCGGGGTTGCCGGGGGACCTGTTCTGAGCGTATGTCGTGTCAGCGCACCACAGGGAGTCGGAAGGTGCGGACCACCTCACCCGAACGCACGGTGAGCATCCATACTCCGGTGGTCAGTTCCTGCACCGGGACCAGCACACGCCCGGTGCTGCCCGTGGCCATCCGGTCGATCACCAACCGGCCGGCCGCATCGCGTAGCTCGTAGCGCAGGTCCCTGGTGCCATACGGATGAAGGATCACGATGTGGTCACCCTCCACCCGTGCCGTCAGGATCCCTTGGTCGGCTTGCTCAACACCAGTGGTCAGTTCCACCGTCACCTCGGTGGTCGTGCTGTTGCTGCACGCACCAAGGATGATCGTCTGCGTCACCGTGTAGGTGCCCGGCGTGGTATAGGTATGGGCCACCGCGGGCTGTTCGCTCATGGTGCCATCACCAAAGTCCCAGTGGACCTCATCGTAGTCATCCACAGAGGTGCCGAACTGGATGGCACTGCCCAGCAGGACCACCGGTTGGTCCACCGTGATGCCGACACTGACGGCAGGTCCGCTCTCCACGGTGTAAGTGCCTTCCAGGGTGCAGCCGTTCGCGTCGGTCACCGTCACGGTGTATGAACCAGCAGCCACGTTGATGCTGCTCCCGGTATCGCCCGTGCTCCAGGTGAAGGCATGCGGGGCGGTGCCGCCAAGCACCTGGAGGGCGATCTGACCATCGGCCTGGTCCGGACAGCTGGCCCACACCACATCGGCCTGCACCTCCAGGGCGAAGGGTTCGGTGATGGTGAAGTCGTTGACGATGGCCGCACAGGTGCCGCCCAAGTTGACGCTAACGCTGTAGTTGCCCGGCTGCAGGCCATTGATGCCGGCCGTGCCGTTGCTGAGGGCACCTTCAGCGACCACCTGGCCACTGGCGGTCATCCAGGTCACGCTGCCACTGCTCACACCGGGCAGGGACACCGAGGCCGCACCATCGTTGGCACCATGGCAGGTGACCGGAACAAGCGTGCGCTGCAGCGGAGCCGTGGCATGCAGGATCAGGCGAGGCTCGGACTCGTCATCGTTGGCGAGCACCACGAAGCTGTAGGTGGCCCCTTCGGTGAGCGGCGTGATGATGCCGGTCTGGAGGTCCTCCAGGGTGAGGCAGCTCATGCCGGAGACGCCTTCCAACTGGGTGGCGGTCACGGTGTAGGTGCCGTTCACGGCCACGTTCACGAGCACCGGGATGCTGATGGCCTCAGCGAACTCGCCATACATGCTGATGGCCAGATTATGGTCATCGCTGCTGCGGGTGGCGATCTGCGGAGCGGCGGGATGGCTGAAGACGAACTTGGCCACGTCACCTTCCTCGTAGGCAGGGGTGCCTTCGGCGAAGACCACCACCGTCTCATCGCTGTAGCTGTTCACCGTGCTGGCCAGGTGCAGGCGCACCATGGGCATGGGTCCATCCTGCGAGCCACCGAAGACGCCACCCGTGTTACCGCCCACCTTGGCGCTCTCGCTCACGGTGGTGGTCACGGCCGGACCATCGGCCTTGAGCCAGAAACCCTGGCTGCTCTGGATCACGCCGTTCGCACCGTTGGTGCCCACCAGACCGTTCCAGGTGGCGTTGTTCCCGTTGGCGGGGTTGTAGATCCAGTAGAAGTTCTGCACGTCCGCACCGCGGCTGATCGAGGCGAAATCGATCGGCGAAGGCAGCGGGTTGCTCACCAGGTTGTACCCATCAGCCGCAGGGTTGCCGCTGTTGGTCCAGGTGATGGGCAGCGTGATCGGGCTGTTGGCCACCATGGGCGCACCGGTCACATCCACCACGAAGGGGTTGGTACCACCCAGGTTGTCACCGCTCCACACCGCATAGCCACGGCCCGTGGCAAGGGCTTCGGCAGTGCCGGTCACACCGACCAGGCCCACGTTCATGCTGGCATCGGCCACGGTCTCATCATACTTGCGCACGCTGGGCCAATGGATGCCGCTGCCGGGGGGATCGTAGAAGTTGGGGTAATGCGAACCGGGGAAACCGGCGGTGAAGAAGTCGTCCTTCCAGTCGTTCACCGTTTCGCCGGCCACCGGGCTGCCCAGCAGACGCCAGTTGGTGGCCCCACCGGGGATGTAGCGCTGCACGGTGAGGTCACCCGTGTAGCTGGCCGAAGGATCCACCGGACCCAGGCGACCGGTGCGTGTGGCATCGCTGCGCAGCACCACCGTGGCGCTGCTGGCATTGAACGCGCCATCGTTCAGTTGCAGGGTGCCGAAGATGTTGATCCCTCCGGTCACGGTCACACCAGCACTGGCGTTCACCGTGAGGTCGTTGAAGGCCACCGTGCCCGTAACCGCGATCGTCACCGGGGAAGTGCTTTCGAGGGTCACCTCGCCGGTGGCTGCTGATACCGAGAACTGGGCCAGCGTGAGCTGGTCACCATGCACGTTCAGCGTATTGCCCGCATTGACGACCAATCGGCTGGTGGCCTGCGTGGTCAGGTCCTCGATAGCACTATTGGCGTTCACCGTAATGGTGTCACCGGTCTGAATGACCATGCTGGTCGTGCTGTTCCAGTTGACGGCGATCGGGGTCCCCACGGGCGTGGTGGCCCAGATGGCGCCGTTGATGTTGCCACTACCCTGGCTGTAGTAGGCACAGCCGGTGATGGTGATGCTGCTTGATGTATTGAAGGCGCCACATCCACCTGCCGCCGCGATGTCGTAGTTCACCGTGTAGGTGCCAGGTGCGCTGGCCCCGGGATCCACTTCACCCGTGGTGGCATTGATGCTGAGCCCCGCAGGCGTGGCCGAGAAGGTCCCGCCCGTGGTGCCCGTGAGGGTAACAGAGGCCGGGCCCGATGCACTGCAGTAGGGCGACCCGGCGTAGCTGATGCTGGCCTGCGGTGCTGGAACATGGCCCACCGCGACCGTTGCCGTACCACTGCATCCCCCGGGAGCGGTCACGGTCAGGACGAACGTTGTGTTCTGGTCCACCGGGACACCCAGCGGCTGTTGAACATTGGAGGTGAATCCCGCTGGGATCGACGTCCATGCATAGCTGAGTGCGGCCGGACCGGTCACGGATACGTTGTCAATGGCCCAATACCAACCCCACGGAGCCGTGTAGCGGAACCGTACATATACAGTTGGCTGACCAATGAACCCGGCTGGCACCGGGATCGTTGCCGAGGCGAAGCTGGCTGCGGTCCCTGCGGTTGCCGTGTAGGTTTGAACGGTCGTCCAGGTAGATCCGTTCGTGGACAATTCCACATACCCCCGGTCAGCGCCATTGGTCTGTTGACGGAACACATGATGGAACGTGATGTCCGCTGATACCAAGTTGAGCGTACTGAACGAGGGTGATCTCAGGATCGTCGCGGTATTACCACTGCCCTGGGCGTCACTATTGGTCAGAATGAACTGGGAAGCGTCATTACTGGTGAACGTGGGGTCCGGGGTCCCAGATCCGTTGTAGAAATACGGGCTGTTCCGAAGGGTCCACGCTGCATTGGCCGGTGTACCACCCGTGGATGTGTTGGTCAGCACCCAACCCGATGTCCCGGAGTTGAAGCTCTCCGAGAATGCGACAAGCGCGGAGGATGTAGCGGAACCGCTCAGGTCCACCGTATTGGCATCCGAGCAGACCGTGGTGGCGCTCGCCGAGGCCGATACCCCAGTAGGGGCCGGGTTCACCACCACCGGCAAACTGGAAGTTGCACTGCCACACCCGTTGGAGACCGTAATGGTATAGTCCCCACTGACGGCACCGCTCACCGAGACCGTTGGGCTGGCCGCGTTCGGTGCGAACGTACCCTGGCCGCTCCAGGCATAGGTCAATGGTCCACTGCCATTCGCCGTAGCATTCAAGGTCAAGGATTCCCCGGAACAGATGGGGCTGTTGCTGGTGGCCGAGCTGATCTCCGGAACTGTGCAGAAATTCAGACGAACGTAGCGGAAGTGACCTGCAGTGCCAGCCTGATCATCGCAAATGGACAGCACCCAGGTCCCGTTGGGGTCGCCGGTGAAGCCTGCCAAGGTCTGCTCGGGAGCGTAGGTACCCGCCACGTTGCTCATATTGCTGTTGCTCAGCGCGGTGCCCCCATCCTGAAGGGTCAAGGCCGCATTCGGACAGTTGTTGGGATCGCCCAAGTTGTTACCCGTACCGAAACGGTCGAGCACAAGGCTCCGGGTCACGCCGGATGGCGAGGTGAGGCGGATCTCCAGGTCTGCATTGTTGTTGTGGCTGACGATGAGGTCGACGCTCAGCAGACGCGCATTGCCCGGGGCCGTCCCCAAGGTGGTGGGCAAGCCGGACTGGGGCAACGAGACCCGGGTGGGGGCATTGCTGGCACAGCCATTGTCCACGATGGAGTTGAAGCTTCCGGTCGTGGTCAAGCAGGTCCCTTCGGTATAAGGCATGGAAACGACCACACGGCCATTCGCACCATCTCCGCCATTCCTGAAGGTCGTTCCGCCGTTGCGAAAAGCGCCGCCACCACCGCCACCGGGGATCGATCCGTCTGAACCATCACCAGAACTGCTGCTGCGGCCATCACCGCCGTCACCACCTCCAGCCGGTGCAGTGGCACCAGCAGGGTTCGCGCCATTGATGCCATTGGCAGCCGTGCCAGCACTTGAACCACCACCACCACCACCAAAGAACACGGTGCCATTACCACCTGCACCACCGCTATACACGACATTACCAATGCAAGATCCAGCAGAACCGCCGGCTGCTCCATTCTGATTCGTGTTGGATGCACTGTTGCCTCCGACCGCCAGTATGGTGGCCGTAGAGCTGAACCACGAGGAGCCACCAGCAGCAGCATTGGATGTACTGCCGGCTCCAACGGTCACCGTATAGTTTCCCGGGGAAACGCTCAGGACACTGCGTGCATAAGCCCCCCCGCCACCGCCACCACCTGCGCCGTTACTGTTACGCGAGCCCCCTCTTCCACCGCCACCCCAGCACTCCACCGTAACCTGCGAAACACCGGTCGGCACCTGGTAAGTGCCTGAGGCCGTGTAGGGAACAGCCAACTGCCCGAAGGCATCGGCCAGGAACACCAGCCCCAGGGCCAGTGTCAGCATCGGCCGCGGCAGGCGACCGGCAAGAACGTACAGTGACTTCATCGTTTTCATGGTCGAAGAGTTTGCCCCGCACACGGCGGAACGGCCCTTTATTCGTGGGGCACCCATAAAAGGTTCCACGAATCGACCATATCAGCTGACAAAAGCAGCTCATCGGATCGACCAACACCGAAAAAGCCGGCATGAAAAGCGATCGGCCCCGCCAAGTGGCGGGGCCGACCCTCAGTTGAGCTGGGAACTGGTCAATGCACCACAGGCACCCGCAGCGTGCGCTGGTCCCGGCCGGCCGTTACCCGGATGAAATAGACCCCGGAGGCCAGTCCATTGGCGGGCAGATAGATCCGCTCGGCTTTCACCGCGGCGGTGCGCTGCATGATCAGCTGGCCGGTGGCATCCAGCACATCCACCACGGCACGACCATCCTCCTCCAGACCGAGCTCGACCACCAACTGGTCGAACATCTGCCAGGCGCGGAACACGTTGCGGTCCTGACCACGGATGCCCGTGCTCAGTTCCACAGTGATGTCGATGGTGCTGGACGCCATGCAGAGGCCATCGTCCACGGTGAGGATCACCGTGTAGTTGCCGGGCACCAGGTAGGTGTGAACCACCTCCCCGCCTGCCGCCAGGCTGCCATCGCCAAAGGCCCAGGAATAGGTCGCGTCGTCCACCACGGCAGCTTGGAACAACTGTTCCTGGCCCACCAGCACCGTACTGGCCAGGGGCACGATCGCCGCATCCGGGCCGGTGCCGCTGGCAATGGTCAGACCATCACTGCTCCATGCACAGCCGTTGGCATCGGTCACGGTCACGGTGTAGGCGCCCGCACCGGCCACCAGGTCCTCCGTGGTGGCACCGTTGCTCCACGCGAAGGCATACGGTGCGGTGCCACCGAGCACCAGCAGGTCCAGCGCGCCATCCGCCACGTTGGGGCAGCTGGCATCGGCCACCGTGGCCACGGCCTCCAGTTCAAAGGGTGCCGAGATGGTGAAGGGCATGCTGAGCTGGGCACACGCTCCACCGGCTGATACCTGAACGGCATAGCTGCCGGCCTGCAGCCCACCGAAGCTGGCCGTACCGGCGCCCACCGTCTGCTGAAGGAGCACGGTGCCGAACGCATCGGTCCAGGTCACTTCCACCGGGCCTTGGGCGACCTCCACGCTGGCCTGGCCATTGGGGGTGTTGGCACAGGTGGCGTTGAGCGTGGTGAAGGGCAGCGGGGCTGTGGCGCGCAGTTGGAAACGCAATTGGGCGGGATCGGCATCGGCCTCCATGGTGAAGGTGTAGGCGGCTCCTTCACCGATCGGGGTCACCGTGCCGGTGGCGAGGTCCTCCAGGCTAAGGCAGGTGAGGCCCAGCGGGGCCAGGGTCGAAGCCGTGATGGTGTACGCGCCCGTGACGCCCACGTTCACCATCAGCGGGATCACAATGTCGTTGGCATAGGCGCCGTAGGCATTGATGGCGAGCAGTTCATTGCCCGGGCCACGCGTGCCGATCTGGGGGGCTGCGGGGTGGGCCAGGATCACCTTGGTGACATCCTGTGCATCCACTGCGGGAGAGCCTTCGGCAAAGACCACGAGGGTCTCATCGCTGAAGGTGTTCAGGTCGCTGGAGACCTGCAGGCGCAGACCTGGGACCTGGGGCACCTCGCTGCCTCCGAAGAAACCGCCCGAATTGCCAGCCACCTTGTCATTCTCCTCCACTTGCACTGCGGGCGAGGTCGCATTTGCCTTCAACCAGAAGGCCTGCCCGCTCTGGATGATGTTGGTACCACCGTTCAGGCCGAATCCAAGGTCGATGTCATATACCGCGGAGTTGCCCGTTGCAGGATTGTAGTAGGTGATGTAATCATCCACATTGGTCCGTGCGAGGTTGCTAAAGAGCACCGCGCTGGGCACCGGGTTGCTCACCAGGTTCCACCCATCAATGGTCGGGTTGCCCGTGCTGGTGAAGGTCAGAGGCAGCTCGATCGGCGCACTGGCGATGTGGGGGGCACCGGTGAGGTCGATGGTGAAGGGGTTGGTACCACCCAGGTTGTCGCCGCACCACACCGCGAAGCCCTGTCCTTGTACCAGCGCTTGCAGGTTGCTGGACACGCCCACCAGGCCGCTGTCCACATCGGCGAAGGTGTTGGTCTCATCGTACCAGCGGATGCTGGGCCACAGGTTGCCGCTGCCGGGCGGGTCCTGGAAGTTGGGGAACTGCGAACCGGGGTATCCGGCGGTGATGAAGTCATCCTGCCAGCCGTTCACCGTGGCACCGGCCACCGGGCTGCCCAGCAGGCGCCAGTTGGTGGCGCCACCGGGGATGTAGCGCTGCACGGTGAGGTCACCGAGGTAGTCGGCGCTGGCAGCCACCGGACCCAGGCGGCCCGTGCGGGTGGCATCGCTGCGCAGTTGCACCGTGGCGGCCGTGGCATCAAGGTCACCATCGGCGAGCAACAGGGTCCCGAAGATCCCCACACCACCCGTCACCGTGGTCCCCGCAGGGGTGTTCACCGTCAGGTCGTTGAAGTTCACGGTGCCGGTCACGGCCATGGTCACTGGCGTGGTGGCTACCAGTTCCACTTCGCCGCTCACGGGCGAGATGGTGAACTGGGCCAGGTTCAACTGATCGCCATGCACGGTCAGCAACTGTTCGCTGCCGATCAGCAGGCGGCTGGTGGCCTCCAAGGTGAGGTCGTTGATGTTGGTGTTGCCGTTCACGGTCACCGTGTCCCCGCTCTGCACCACCATGCTGCTTCCGGTGGTCCAGAGGGCCGGTCCGGGCGTTCCCACCGGCGCGTCCGCCCAGATCGGGTCGTTCACGTTGCCGTTGCCCTGACTGTAGTAGGCCGGGACAGCCGTGGTGCTTACGCTGATGGTGTTGCTGTTGCCACCCGTGCTGCAACCGCCGGTGCTGCGCACCACATAGTAGTAGGTGGTGAGCGGGTCCAGACCGGTGAGGTTCACCGAGGTGACGTTGCCCACATTGGCATTGTTGTAGCCGGTGAGGAAGGTGGGCACGCCGCCCAGCACGATGTTGTCGACGTAGTTCCGACGTGTGGCGGCCGCATTCGCGAAACTCGTGTAGATGCCGAAGTAGCTCGACGTGCTGTGCGCATTATCGGTCAGTGTACCCGCGCTCGTGGCCGGTTCGCTGGCATAGGTGAAACCTGTGCCATAGAACAGCTCGAACGTACCTGAATTGGAACGGGTCACCCGGATATTGAGGCCGTTGGTGAGCGCCGCAGTGGCCACCGCAGGGCTGCCGGGGAAGTCGCCGATCTTGGTCTTGGTGGAGTTGGTGCTGCGCCACAGCTCGATCGCGTCATTAGCGCCGTCCACACCGATCCGCAGGTAATACCCGTTGAAGGGTTGTCCGATGGCCGTCACCGCCGCATCCGCCATCAACACGATGCCGAAATGGTTCGCTGTTGAAGGCCCGAAAACGGGTGAGGCCCAGCTGAATCGCCATTGACCCACCTCGGTGGAAGCCGTGAGGAGCACCGCATTCTGGATGCTCGCGTTCGAGGCGAGGAAGGAACCGTCCGTGGAAGCCGCACCACCGGGAACGGTGCCATCCGTGAGCACGGAAAAACTGCCGGTGCTTCCGGTCCACACCGGACCGCTAGTGAATTGGCCATCGGTAAAGTCCTCACTGGCGGTCGGGCTCAGCGCGTACACATCGAGGAAATAGCTGGTGGCGCCGGGCACGGCGTTCCAGTTGGCCGTGAAGGTGTAGCTGCCTGCACCAGTGGCCGCCGTGGCCACCGGATTGGCGGCTGTTTCGTTGTCCGTGATGGTGAGCGTGCGGCTGCCGTTGGGGCCGATAAAGGGCGTGCCCTGACCGCCCGTGAGGTTGGACAGGCCGAAGGTGAGCGATGCGTTCCCGTCGCACAGGCCGTTGTCCGTCACCGTGAGGGTCACCGTTTGCGGTGCAGCACTGTTGGCGGGGAAGGTCACGGTCTGGGTAGTGAATCCGTTGATCCGGCTGCCATCCCCGGCCGTGAGGCTCACATCCGCCGAGGTGGCCACGGAAGGACTGGGGTTGGTGATGTTGACCACCACATCATAGGTGCCCACCCCTTCGCTGACCGTGGCACTGGTCACGGCGAAACTCACTCCTGTGCATTGGTCGTCATTGTTCACCGTGAGCACATGGCTGGCGTTGGCACCAATGGTGGGCGTACCCTGGCCGCCCGTGATGCCCGTGATGGTGAAGGTGACATTGCCGCTGCCGTCGCAGAGCAGGTTGTCGTTCAGCGTCACCAGGCAGTTCTCGTTGCTGCCGCTATTGGCCGGGAAGGTGATCGGCGAAGTGAAGGTGGTGATGCGGCCCGTAGCCCCCGTGGCCGCGATGGTGACGTTGGTGGCGTTGCTGGCGTCGAAGTTGGTGATGGCCAGGGCCAGGTTCGTGGTGCCGGCGTTCTCCGATACGCTGCTGCTGGTGCTGGCGAACTGGACGGAAGTATTCGTACCGCCTGACACGGTCCATGAAATGGTCACATCATCAATGGCCAATACGTGGTCGTTCCCAGTGTCGTTCTGATCATCCCATTTGATCATCACGTAACTACCTGCAGGAATACTCACAGATGGCAACACAACTCCAGAGATCACCACTCTGTTAGCGCTAGCATTACCATCCAACGCTGCCGTACCTGTCGTAATTGGCGACGTGAATGTGGCTCCCGAAACTGCCGTCCAACCAGTTGAAACACCAGGATTAAGGGATGCGATCGGAGTTGCACTGACTTGATAGTAAACGAGTAAGGACTGAGGAGTCGTATTGCCATTGACCCGCCACTGTTCGCCTGTGTATGATAGTGTCAGACTGGTTATTGTAGTTGCGGAGTTGTTCCTGAGCAGAACACCGTGTGCAATGCTCCCAGTTCCATTCGAAGCCAAAGAACCCAAGGCTCGCTCAGAATTAGAGGTCGCCCCCAAACTGTATCGAGCTCCGGCGGTTCCAGAACCCGACCCCACCGTGTATGTACCGGGATCTGTTCCAGCCATTTGCGAGTACCAATTCGCAATTGTGGAGTTATTTGTCCAAGTGAAAGGACCACCTGAATTGGCCAGAGTATTAAAATCTTGGGTCGCACTACCTGTTACGGTCATGCTGATCTGTGCCTGAGCATGGCCGATCCAAAAAGTGCCAGCTGTGAACAAGATTGAAGCAAGCGCACTTCGAAGCGTCCAGAACTTCCTCATGAGATATGGTGATTACGCCCTGGACCGGGATGTACAGGACGGTGTGAACAACAGCGTTTGGGATGCCGAAGGTAACCACCGCCCCGCTATCCACAGCACCCTGTTGACAACGCCCCCAGGACCTCAGCATGCCGCGGCCAGTAACAACGAAAAAGGCGCCCGTTGGGCGCCTTCTCGTCTCTCTTGCGGATCCGTAGGGATTCGAACCCCAAACCTTCTGATCCGTAGTCAGATGCTCTATCCAATTGAGCTACGGATCCGTTCATTGGCTTCCGGGACATACACCCCGTTCGCCGAGAGCGGCGGCAAAGATAGGAAAGTTGATCGATGTGCATAGGACCACTTCAGATTCCCTGTAAAGTCCCTCTCCGGGCCTTCCTCCTAGACCCACCCATTGATCCAGTAGTAGGCGATGGCCACCCACTCCCGCAGCACGGTCACCTCCAGCTTCAGGTAGTTCCACCAGGTGTACCGCAGGCCCGGAGCACCGCTCACATCCGGTGCCCAGGCCCGCCCTCCAATGGCCTCGTGGGCATAGTCGAACTCGTGGAACATGGCATGGTCCCAGGCCGGGGCCCCGCACACGGAGGCCAAGCCGGCCTTGCGGAAACTACGTACGCTGCGGTACGTATTCTCCGCAGCGGTGACCAGGGCCATGGCCGTGTACCTCCCGCCCACCCGCTGCTGCACCGCAAGCGCCTGTGCGCGGGTGTTGTCGCCTTCGTTCAGCAGCTGGATGCGCTCCGGGGACACGCCGCGCAACCGCAGCTCCGCGGCCATGGCGTCCAGCACGGCCGGATCGCCGGGGTGCACCACCAGTACCGGAGCGCCGGGCCACCGCTGGGCCAGGCCCGCCGCTTCCTGCAACCGCCGCAGCTCGGGTCCGCTGGGCATGCCACTGCCCCCCAACACCACGATCAGGTCCGGCGCGGCCTGGCACTCCCCCGCCGCCGTGCCCAGCCAGCGATGTGCATCAAAGGGCAGCCGCGTGCAGGCGAGCACGAGCAACACGGTGGCCAGCACACCGATGCCGATGATCAGCCGCCGCAATAAGCCGCGCACAGCCTGCCAGACGGCCAGGGCCAGCATCGCGCAAGTGGCGGACAGGTCGGACCAACGGCGCATGGTGACGAAGATCGGCCACCCGCCGGAACCGTTGGTCCCCGATCAGGGCTTGTAATACTTGAGCGCCTCGGGCATGTAGGCCTCCAGGTCGCGCATGCGGGTCTCGTCGCTGGGGTGCGTGCTCAGCAGTTCGGGCGGTGCCTGCCCCCCGATCTGGCTCATCCGCTGCCAGAACTTCGGCGCTTCGCGCGGGTCGTATCCCGCCAGGGCCATGAACACCAGGCCCATCTTGTCCGCCTCGGTCTCGTGCTTGCGGCTGTAGGCCAGCATGCCCAGTTGGCTGCCGATGCCCACGCTTTGCAGGAAGATGTCGCGGGTGACACCCGGCTTCTGCGCGGTCAGGATCTCGAGGGTCATGCCGGCCCCCTGCAGGGCGATGGCCTGGCTCATGCGCTCGTTGCCGTGGCGCGCGATGGCGTGGGCGATCTCGTGGCCCATCACCACGGCCAGGCCGGTCTCGTCCTGAGTGATGGGCAGGATGCCGGTGTAGACCACCACCTTGCCGCCCGGCATGCACCAGGCGTTCACGGTGTTGTCGTTCACCACGTTGAAGTCCCAGGTGAAACCGGCCACCCGATCGGCGGCCCTGTTCTCCGTGAGGTATTGGGTGGCGGCATCGGCGAGCTTGCGGCCCACACCACGCACCTGCCGCACCCGGGCATCGCTATCGGGCAGCGGCGGGGTCTGGCCCAGGAACTGCGTGTATTGCGTGGCGGCCATGGCGATCATCTCGGGCTCGCCCACCAGGTTCATCTGGCTGCGACCCGTGATAGGCACCTTGTTGCAGGCGATCACCGCCAGCACTGCGGCCAGTACGGCCAGCACGCGTCCATTCCTCTGCCTCATTGGATGTCGGCTGAAAGCCCGCGTTGCAGCAGGGCGGTGCATTGGGGTTCCAGTTGGTCGAAGGTGCCGCGCTTCACACTGCACTTGCCGTTGTGGTGCACGATCCAGGCGCATTGCTCGGCCTGGATGGGATCGTGCCCGCAGATGTCCACCAGGCTTTCGATCACGTGGTCGAAGGTGTTGACGTCATCGTTGTGCAGGATGATCTCCTTCACTGGACCCGTCTCGCAAAGGATCTCCTCGAGCAGGGCTTCCTCGGGGCTGAAATGCGCACGCATGGTCCAGCAAAACTAAGACCGTCGGCGCACCGCCGCGCAAGCGACCGGATCAGGGGCGTGCCAGGATCGCCGGACCGAACTTCTCCAGCAGCGCCGTGGCCTCGCGCATGGGGATGCGACGGCCGTTGAGGTAGGCGGTGATGAAGGCATCCTTCACCCCGAGGGTCACCGCCTCATCCTTCCGCGTGCGGGCCTTGTCCAGGTCGAGGTAGATGCCGGTGGTGTAGCGCACCTTCTGCGTCCCGGTGAGCTCGCTGTTGAGCGGGGTGATGTTGAAGAGCTTGTCCAGCGACACCGGCTTGCTGTACACACCCACCTGCACGGTGAAGAAGAGGCCCTTGATGGTCTCCACCTGACGGGCAGGCGCGGCATTGGGCACACCGGAATAGTAGCTGGTGGCATCGGGGGCCGGAGCGAAGGCTTCCACGATGGCCTCGGCGGAGGGCGGGTAGCGCTCAAGGATGCGTGCGGTCTCCTCGGCGGCCGTGGCGGGTGCGGGCTGCGGGGCCGGCTGGATGGTGGCCGTGACCGGTGCAGGGGCCTGCTGGCGGGCCACCGGCTCGAGCACGGTGTCCGCAGGACGTGCCCCAGTGGCCTGCGTCTGCTGGGCCCGTGCCGCACGCATGGCCTCACCCAGGGGGATGCGCTGGCCATCGCGGTAGGCCACCACGAAGGCATCGCGGTAGCCGCGGGCACGCACCTGGTCCTTGGCGCTGGCGGCCTGATCGAAGCCCGTGAAGAGACCGGCGGTGTAGCGCACCAGTCCATTGCCGACCGTCTCGCCCATCACCGGGGTCATGTCGCTGAAGGCCTCCTGGGGCACCTCGTTGCGGAAGGCACCGATCTGCACCTTGAACACGATGCCCTGCGGCAGCTGCATATCCATGGGGATGGGCTCCTCGCGGCGGGTGGCAACAGGCTGCATCTGGAAGATGTCCGAGACCAGCACTTCGGGGAGCGTCCGCGTGGCCATCCGTTCGGC
>CAUJFM010000076.1 GCA_963169595.1 Bacteroidota bacterium
TCAGGCTGAACTCACGGAGGAGCCTGTGGTGATGCCGGATGAACTGGTGCTGGACACGTGGAACGCCGACCAGCTCCTGGCCGAGATCGCCTCGGAAGAAGGCACGGTCACCGGCGTGGCTCATGATCTGGACACGGAGGAGCTCGCCGCCTACATCGAACACGAAGAACTGCCCATCGACCTTATCCTGGAAGAACTATGAAACACCTGATCGCCCTGACCCTGCTGATGGCAGCGTTCTATGCCGGTCCCGTCCAGCTACGCGCCCAGGAGGACGACATGCCTCCCTTGAGCGAGGAACGCACCAAGGAGATCAAGGCCCAGAAAACGGCCTACCTCACCACCAAGCTCGGCCTCACCAGCGAGGAGGCCCAGCGCTTCTGGCCGGTGTACAACGAGTTCGACGAGGCGCGGGAGAAACTGCGCCGCGAAATGCGCGAGGTGATGCGTACCGGCCGCCGGTCCGGTGAACCCATAACGGAGGCCACCGCCGAGCAGCTGTTGGCCAAGGGCCTGTCCATCCGCGAACGGGAACTGGCCTTGGAGCGCACCTACAAGGACCGCTTCGTGAAGGTGATCGGCGCTGTGAAGACCCTGGAGCTGCACAAGGCCGAGCGCGACTTCCAGCGCGAGGTGCTGCGCCGCTACCGGGAACGCATGGAAGGGCGCGGCGGAGACCGTCCCGGCCCACCTCCCGGCCGACCATAAGGCGCGGGTCCCGAACTTCGCATCCTGCCATGGATGCCCTGCGGACCGCCTTTGACCAACACCTTGCCCAGACCAGCCCCCACCCCTTGGCGCTGGACATCGTTCACGCCGAGGGGTGCTGGCTCACCGCCCGCGATGGACGCCGCTACCTGGACCTGGTGGCGGGGCTGGCCGTGAACAACACGGGCCACCGCCATCCTGCCGTGGTGCAGGCGATCAAGGACCAGTGCGACCGCTACCTGCATGTGATCCCGTACGGGGAGTTCATCCAGGAACCACAGGTCCGGTTCGCCGAGCGCCTGGCGGGGTTGCTGCCGGCAGGCCTGGATGCCGTGTACTTCGTGAACAGTGGCACCGAAGGCATCGAAGGGGCCTTGAAGCTGGCCAAACGCGTCACCGGCCGCACCCGGCTGATCGGTTGCCGGAAGAGCTACCACGGGAGCACCCACGGATCGCTGAGCCTCACGGACAACGAGGCGAAGAAGTACCGGAACCGCCCCCTGCTTCCGGACACCCGCCATATCCGCTTCAACGAACCGGCCGACCTTGATCTCATCGACGCGCAAACTGCGGCCGTGGTGGTGGAGCCCATCCAGGGTGATGCCGGTGTGCGGGTGCCCGCGCCCGGATGGCTGCAGGCCCTGAGGAGCCGCTGCACGGAGGTGGGGGCCCTGCTGGTGTTCGATGAGGTGCAGACCGGTTTCGGGCGCACCGGGAAGCTCTTCGCCTTGGAGCACACCGGGGTGGTGCCGGACATCCTGGTGCTCGGCAAAGCGTTGGGGGGCGGCCTGCCCATGGGGGCCTTCGTCGCCTCCCGGGAGCGCATGGCCCTGCTCACCCACGACCCGGTGCTGGGCCACATCACCACCTTCGGGGGCCATCCCCTGCCCTGCACCGCCGGCCTGGTCGCCTTGGAGGTGCTGCTGAAGGACGGCTTGGTGACGAATGCCCGCAAGATGGGGGGCCGCTTCCGGCAGCAGCTCGTGCACCCGGCGATCCGCGAGGTGCGGGGTGAAGGTCTGATGCTGGCGGTGGACCTGGGCGACCCGGAGCGGGTGCAACGGGTGGTGAACGGCTGCCTGGACGAGGGGGTCCTGGGCTTCTGGTTCCTGAGCTGCCCCCAGGCCTTCCGCATCGCCCCGCCATTGTCCATCACCGGCGACGAAGTGGACCAGGCCTGCCGCACGATCCTGCGTCAACTGGACCGCGTGCAGGGTTGAACGCGACCATCCGGCCGGCACCAAGTAGCGGCGCGGATATACAGCCCCGACCCACCCTGCCAAGGTTCTGAGCCTTACGGATATCCGCACACCACGGGGCTTTCGCCCGGGATCCGATCTACATGCCCGACCAGGAGATCGAGGACCCCACTTGGTGGTGCGGGACGTGTTCCGTGCTTAACTTAGGGCCTGCGTTCAGAAACGCCATCCATTCACTCGCTCGTCGCATGCACATGAAACACGTACTCAGTGTCCTTGCCTTCGGTCTTTCCACCCTGTCCGTGGTGGCGCAGGAGCCTACGCTCTGCGGTACGGACCAGATGCGCCTCCGCATGATCGCGGAAGACCCCACCTACCTTGAACGGGAAGCCCAGTTGGAACAGGAGATCCGTGCCCTGCTCCAGAGCAATGCCGTTCAACGTGATGATAACTTCGTGTATGTCATCCCGGTGGTGTTCCACATCCTCCACCTGAACGGTGATGAGAACATCTCCAATGAGCAGGTGTTCAACGCCATGAACATCCTCAACCGGGACTTCGCGAAACTGAACGCCGACACCGCACAGGTGGACCCGGTCTTCCGCCCGCTCATCGCCGATGCGAAGATCCAGTTCCGGTTGGCCACGAAGGACCCCTACGGCAACTGTACGCTCGGCATCAACCGCATCCAGACCTCCGAGACCTTCATCGGTGAATCCACCTCCAAGCTGAACCCCTGGCCCCGCAGCCAGTACCTGAACATCTGGGTGAGCCGCGGCATCATCAGCGGCGCTGCCGGTTACTTTACCTCCGGTGGTCCGGGCCTGGGCTCCTTGCTCGATGGCGTTATGATCCTGCATGATTACGTGGGTGATGGCAGCAGCAATGGCACCGGATCCCTGGGTCGCTCGCGGGCGCTGACCCACGAGGTAGGCCACTACCTGTCACTGGCCCACGTGTGGGGCACGAACAACGGCCTGCCCGAGAACGCCCCGGCCTGCCACATGGTGCCCGAGTGCGGCGATGACGGCGTGGAGGACACCCCGCTGACCCGCGGTTGGAGCTGCTGCCCGGCCATCGGCCAGCGCGCTGACTGCGACCCGGAGATCCCGGAGAACGTGGACAACTACATGGAGTATTCGTACTGCTCCAAGATGTTCACCTACGGGCAGGTGGACCGCATGCGTGCCGCGCTGAACTCCTCCTCCCTGGAACGTGACCTGCTCTGGACCGAGACCAACCTGTTCCTGACCGGTGTGGCCCCAGGCTCCGAGATCACCTGTGCGCCTGAGGCCGACTTCTATGCCCAGGTGGGTACGAATCCCAGCAACCCCACGGTGCCCTTCACCCCCACGGCCTGCACGGGCGCAACGGTGCGCTTCGTGGATAACTCCACCCGCGCCGTCCCCACCTCCTGGTCCTGGACCTTCCAGGATGGCAACCCCGCTACTTCCAACCAGCGCAATCCCAACGTGACCTTCTCTTCCCCCGGTTGGAAGACGGTGAGCCTCACGGTGAGCAATGACAATGGCTCTTCCACCAAGACGGAGGAATTCGCGGTGCTGATCGGCTCCAACGAGTCCGCCATGGGTGCCTTCTTTGAGAGCTTCGAATCGCAGCAGGGGGACAACCTCTTCCCCTACTTTGCGATGAACTACGACAACAACCACACGTCGTTCCGTCGCTACACCGGCGGTGGCCACACGGGCAGCGCCTGCGCCATGCTGAACAGCGGCGACCGCAACCAGCTGGACCTGCTCGACCCGAACAACGAGAACGACATCGACGAGCTGGTGACCCCGCTGGTGAACCTGAGCGGTGTGGGCAGTGCCGTGCTGGCCTTCCGTTGGTCCTACTCCACGATGACCAACACGCCCGAAGAGATCACCGAGAAACTGCAGGTCTTCCGCAGCACCGATTGCGGCCGCACCTGGACCCAGCTGCCCGGTGAGTTGGATGGCACCGATCTGGTGACCAGCGGCAACGATGCCCAGATGCCGCCGACCCAGTGGCAGCTCAAGACCATCACCCTGCCGGGCTC